>NZ_CP179551.1:0-24016 GCF_033969665.2 Borreliella sinica
GAAGAAGAACTTAAAGAGATTGAAGAAGAGTCTAAAAGTTTAGAAGAAAAAAAATAATTTAAAATAGAAGTCCAATATATAGGAGTAACTTATGAAGAAAAAATTTTTTATTATTTATGCTGTTTTTGTACTGATAATGTCGTGTGATAATCATGGAAATTTAAAAATAATTGAAGAAAAAAATCAAGAAAAAACTAAAGAGAAAGATGTAAAAGGGCAAGTTCAGGAATTTTTTGAAAAAGAAGATAAAGAATTAATGCAAGCTGATGAGCCTAAAAAACAAATATCAAAAGAGGAACAGCAAAAACAAAATAGAAAAAAAGCGTTAGAAGATGCTAAAGAGAAAGTAGAAGGGTTTAGAGTAAGAATAGAGGTTCTTAAAGAGAAATTAGATTCGCTTGAAGATAAAGAAGATGAATTTGATGAATTTGATTTAAATTATTTTGCAATACAGGGCTTAGGACATGAAGCTTGTGAGTGTGCTTTTAAGCTAGGTTTTAATCTTGAAGATTTAACCAATTGGAATGTTTATAAGGGCATTGAAACGGACAAGGAAATTGTAAGCAATGTACTTAAAAAGATTGAAGAAGAGCTTAAAAAGTTATAAAAGAAAAAATAATAAAAAATGGTTTTTGAAAACATAAATTATGATATGAAAAACAAGGCTAATAAATAGTCTTGTTTTCTTATTTAAAATAATATTGCTAAAATTTAGGCAATAAAGTTAGGAGAGGGTATGAAAAAGATAAGTTTATTAGTATTGTTATTTGTATTGAGTATTAGTTTGAATGCTTTTATGAGTGAATATACAAAAAAAAGGATAGAAGAAAATTACGCAAAAGCTAAAAAATCTTTTTCTGAAGAAGATTTTAATTTACTAAATAAAAGATTAGATAATTATGGTTTTAAAGATGAGGAGGAAAAAAGCAAATTTTTATCTGATGATGCTCCTGTAATTAGAGGGGCTTTAAGAAAAATTGGGATTAAAGAAAAAAGTGTTTTTTTGGATGCTCTTGATGTTACAGGAGGTCTCATAAAAAATAAACTTATAAAAAGTGTTTTTGGAGTCTTTATGTTTATTGGAATAAATAGCCTTATAGAGGGTTCTCCGAGTTCAATTTTTGATTATTTAATACAACTAGATTCTGATAAAATTGACTATGCTGAAAAATATGGAGAAGAAGCTAGAGAAAAGTTTAGAAAATCTTATTATAAAGACAAAGTAAGCACAGTTAAGCAAATATTAAAACAAATTTTGGCTGATTTGCCCAAAGATTAGTATTTTAATTAAGAATTAATAGGCTTTATAAGTGTAAAATATGAAAAATAAGACTAATAATCAGTTTTATTTGTTCACATTTAATAAACATTGTTAAGAAATTAACAGTTTATGTTAACAATTTATTAAATTGCTTTACTATTTAGAGTAACAATTTGTTAATTTTGTTACTTTTGGGTAGTTTTATTGAAAAAAGTTAAACGGTCATTTAATGATTATGTTGCGTATTTTAGAGAGGGATTATTAGATGATGGAGAAATAGCGGCGAAATTGGGGGTTTCTAGAGTTTTTACCATATGGGTTGTCAATTAAGAAAGCAAGGAGTTGTTCGCGAACTTGACTTTGAAAGGATAAAGAAAGAGAAGTTCAATGAGCTTGAGCTTGATTATTATCCTAGCAGTGGTGGAGGTGAAGAAGGTGGTGGAGAAAGTTGTGGGTCAAATAAGAACTTTTGTTCACAACTTGATGCATTTTTAGAAAAACTAAAAAGAGAGACTTCAACGCCCTCTTGTGTGGGAGTTGTCTAGTGAGTGGTGTTAGAAAAAGATTGGCGGATATGTCTGCGCACATGATCAATGTTTTTAAGGATCCCTCACCGTTGAGGTTTTATAAGGGTGAAGTCGTAAAGCGTGAAAATGACGACTCTTATCAGCGAATATTTGATAAGAATAAATACACCGAATTTATTGGGATTATTATTGAGATAAAGCCACAAGAACTTGCAATGATTTATGACTCCAATATGTCTGATATTCAAGGATATTCTAAACTTTACACATATCAAGATCTTAACTTTGAACTAAAAGACCGAATATCAATTTCAGATTTAGTTTACTTTGAAATATTTAGCATTGACTCTTCTATCGGCTACTTTACTTTAGTTCTAAAGGAGTTTATATGGAAATAGACTTCACAATTGAATTAGAAATTGGTTGGTTTGGGGGCCGCTCTAATATTGCTAGAATGCACGAAAAAGGGGGTGCTAATTTACCGATAAGAAAACATTTAACCAAAATTGCTGGTAGCAGTGAGTTTAGAGAGTATATCAATAACGGTTATATAAATTCTAAATTTGCCGCTGATCCCAAATTGGGAATGGATGCTATTGGAGAGGCTTTTATAAGATATTACCAGAATTATGTACTATCGGGGCAAGTTACACCCGGCTTAAAGGCTAGCACAATTGAAAGAAAGTCAAAAAAAGGTAGCAGCACTGCATCAATTCCACTTGTGGATACATCCAAAATGTTATCAGAACTTACTTACGTGGTGATTGAATGATTATTACTTTAGATATACTTGTGAATTATTTAATTCAAATATTTAAGGGCTTTAAGGCACATGCAACTGAAAATAATTTTGAGTGCGATATTATAAATACTTACAATCACCCGTATCTTTCAAAAATTACAACTGCTAGCCCTAATATAGTAGCGTTGAAATTCGATGGTACAGAAAATCTATTTAATCATAATTCTAAAGCTGGTGCATTTTATGAGAATGCCTTAGAATTCAGCTTAAATTTTCAAATATATATTATTGCAATAGTGTTAAATGCTAAAGATTTTGAGGCTAATTCACGTATGCTAATACTCTACAGCATGCTTAGTGAGTTTTTACATAATAGAGTCCATAAGTACACTTTAGAAAGTCAATCTCAACCCGAATATGTAAGCAAAATTAACTTTTATATTTACCCAACATCTAATATGCAAACAGTTGGGCTCGTGAATTTAGGTACAAAATATAGCAACCATGCATACAGTGCGTCTATAGCATTTAATGCTAGTGTAAAAGCAACAGAAATTTTAAAGGAGGAATACAAAATTGCCGCAAGATACAATTAGCGTAAGTTTGGTTAACTCTAGTGTTCAAGCCAACACGCCTAATTATTACAATCCGCTTTTGGTCTACAAAACAACCAAAATCAAGGTTAATAAAGATGGTGCTAAGTATAAAACATTGAGCTTAACTGTTAATAACCATGAAAAAGAAATTCAAGCTTTAGAAAAAGAAAATGGCAATGGAGAAGACCAGTTTGGAAAAGAAAAAACACTCTTAACTACCGCAATGAAAGATTTTTTCAGTTCAACTGAAGAGTCTACAAAATCCGCTGTTCTTTTTATTTACAAAGATAAGCCTGAAGAGTTAAAAAATTATCTAAAAGTACATAGAAACTCTTTTGTTGTTCTTATTAATACTGAAAATGACAATTCGGATGATGGACTGAAAATTTACAAGGACGACTATGATAAGTTCAAAATGTCTTCAACTTTTTTTGTGTTCTCAACTAAAGAACAAGAAATAAAAGAACTGTTTAAGGATAAAGGCGATATTGAGAAAGAAAGAAATATTGTCGTTTATTCCAACAATAAAGATAATTTACACCTCAAATTTATAAGTGCATATTTGCATCAAGCAAGCATTTTCCACGCTGTTAATCCTTATGGTATGCCATTAGCTGCTAAACCATTACTTGACGACACTGCAATTGGAAAGTTAAGGGCTGCAAAAATTAACTTTTATGCACTTCTTAACGAGACTGGACTTGATGGAGTATCCGCTTTTAAAGAGGGAGTTGATCTTTCTGGTAAAGCAATAGATGAGATTTTTACTTACCACTACATAAAAAATGAGGCTATTGTTGAGCTTATTCGAATTTGGAATAAAAACAATAGACAAAACAGTAAATTATCTGCACTACAACTTAGTGGCGCTAGAGATAATGCATATACCTCAGCAATTGAATGCCTGCTTAAACGGTTTATAGATAGGGGACTACTTGTAGAATACAAGGACTTAAAGCTTACCCTATCAGGCACCAAACAGCTTAAATTAGAACTTAGCGTGAATATTACTTACAACTTTAGTATTAATGCTGCTACTTTAGTGATTACTTCTCAAGATATAGTTGATTATCAAAATAGTTTAAACGTATAAGGAGTTAAAATTATGCAATTTTATGATTTAAGGGAAGTTTACTTTTCAATCGGTGGCATACAACTGCATAGTGGCAAACTTGAGCTTACAAGTGAGCCCACAACAAGAGCGGTGATTAGCACTGAAGATAAGGGATTTCCTGTAATAAGCTTACGGGATCCCAAAACGATAACTTATATTTTTAACATTGAAGTTACCCTGGGTAGCCACGATTATATTGCGTTAACTGAAATTGCAGACAATCAGTTTTATAACATGGACGTTAGCAAATATGATAAAATGCTTGATTTAGCATTTAATGATAGAATTGCTACCAAAATTATTTCTAACTATGCAATTTTTACTGAAGAACCGTCAAGGAATTATTCTGCTGAGGCTGAAAAAGTAACTTTTGAAATTAGGGCTATTAATTGCCAAAAAACAAAACCAAACATACGCTAAAGGGAGAATCTTTCTATGATAATGCGATATAAAATGAAAATTTTAACTAAAAATAAAACATATGAATACCCACTTAAAGTATTACCGGTCTATGAATGGGATAGAGTACTTGGATTTAATCAAAGTGACGCCATTTATAAGCTTAATGAGGTGAAATATCTAAGAGAAATTACAAGCTTAATGATAAGTCCGAAATTTTTAGATGAATTCTATGTAATTCTAGATGCAAATAGAGAATTTATTTCATATTACAAGGATTATCTTGTTGCTATCATTTACACTACACAATTCAATACTTTCCATTTAGATAATGATCTAAAAAAACCCGCTTTAGTATATTTGAGTGAATATGAAAACAATGTTGGCGATTTTGTTCCTTTTGACCATATCGATGACAATTTTGATAATGAATTTACTTATGAAAAAGTAACTTCTTCTCTCACATCAAATTCTAATGAACTGGTTGCTAAATGAGCAAAATAAATAAAGAGATTGATAAAGCCATTGCAAGTCTTAATGAGATTAGAAAAAAGTATTTCAGATTGATTGACGAGATAAAAAACGACAAATACTATTTTCCAGTAATTATGAATATTTGCACGTACGACACGGTTAAAAAATTTCCTTATGATGAGCTTTTGGAAGTCAATCGAATTGCTGATATTAAATTAGAAAAAGAATTGTACGAATTAATTTTAAGCAAATGAGGGCTTAATGAGCGACAAATTTACCATTAAATTCAAGGGGGTTCTTGATCATGCAGCAACAAAAAAGGCTATCGAGCAAGATATTACCAAAATGGAAAAATATCTTAAACCCAAAAAATCTAGTTTGGGTAGTACTAAAGATATTGTAAAAAATAATTTGTCGGACAAGAAAAAAGAATTAAGCAAGCAAACTAAATTTGAAAGCTTAAGAGAGCGTGTTGAGAAATATAGACTTACACAAACTAAAAAGCTGATGAAACAAGGCGTGGGCTTTGAAAAAGCTAGAAAAGAAGCTTTCAAAAGATCTTTAATGTCGGATAGAGATAAAAGGCGCCTTGAGTATAAAGAACTTGCAAAAGAATCAAAAGCAAGAAATAAAATGCTAGAGGCCTCCAAAGGCAAAGGACTTGTTGCCAAAATTGCAATAGGTAGCGCACTGGGAACTGTTATTGGCAACGCTATGAGTAAAATTGGAGGCGGTCTTGTTGGTTTTTTGTATGGTTTTATGAAAAAATCAGTTGAAGATAAAGCAAAGCAAGAAAACTTAAAACAACTCAATAGCGTGGTTTTTACGAAAACGGAACGAACTAAAATTTGGGGCGCGCTTAAGGGTATGAAAGGATTTGAGCGCGATTTAGAAAAAGAAGACTTGTTGCGAACAGCAAGTGTACTAAGGGGTGACTTAAGAGAATTGGGGCTTAATGATAAAGAGGGAGAAAATACATCGAATGCAGTAAAACTTTCCGCTTTACTAAGAAGTACAGGGCTTGCTAGTGATAACGAAAGCGCCGTTAAGGTTGTTAGTCAGTTACTTAAAGGAAATGCAACAGAGGCTTTTGATATGTTAAAACCTATAGACGACTTTGGTAAAAAATATCTAGAAGCTATGAAAGATAAGTGGGAATTCAGCACTAAAGAGGGGGGTAAGCTAAAATTAAGACCGGAGAAGATTTTAGAATTAATAAAAGACATATCATCTTTAAAAATTACGGGACATTCTAGTGACGTTAATGAAGCCAAGAGTGATTTAGTCAATATAGAACAAACTCTTCAAGACTTAACCAATGATGTTTTAAGACCAATAATTAGCACTGTTTCTCACGGTATTGATTTTGTTAAAAAATTTATTGGCAACTTTACGATAGATGGATTCATAAAGAATATAGGCACTTCAGTTACAGATGCTGTTACGGGGGCTTTTAAAGGTGTTGTTAGTGGGATACGATCATTTTTACCCAAGTGGATGGGTGGTACAGGAACCGTTAATGAGACAGTACCCATTAAAGATACAACCCCTAAGCCCACACCTAGCCCTAATTCTGATGATACAAATAATGTAAAGTGATAAAAAGGTAATTACTTATGGCTATTAACAATAAAAATATTGGTGATAAAACTAAAATAGTATCGCCGCCTACAGAAAAAGAAAATTCTACAGACATTAGAAATGCAAATAATAACAATAATAATTGCGAAAATAGAAAAAAAGGGGAAATGTCCTGTGAAGAGATAAGACGATTGTTTAAGGATGTATCAACTCAAGTATTTTCCCTTTTTGGAGCAGATAATTTTTTAGTGCTATTCCCACGACAAGATTTAAAAGGTTTTGGATATGTGCCGCAATTGTTTTTCATAAAACCAAAAACAGAACTTATAACACGGACTTACAATACTAGTTGTTCTAAACGACCTGTTATCAACTACTATGATAGAAAAGCGGAATATGTAAGTTACAATCCCGTAATGACGGGAGAACACATTTCATTAAACGGTGGAGTATTGACTTCTTTGTACAAAGAAATGCTTTCACCACTCAAAATGACTGTTTTTGGCAATTCTTTACTCCGTTTTGACTCGCACCTTGTAAAAGAACAACTAGCAAACAGACTACAGGCTCAAGTTCCTTTTACTATCTACAGTCCAACTTTTGGCTTAAAAGAATTAGCTATAATTACTAGCCTTACGTTTAAGGACACTCCCTTTATTGATGAAGTTGAAGTAAGTCTTTCAATGGAAATAGTAAAAACATTTGCACCAGAAAAATATAAAGGATAATCGATGTTTTTAAGTTATGATTTTAAAATCGAATTTTACAATGAAAAACAATCCTCAGAAAAAGATACAAAAAATGAGAATTCTTTAGAAAAAGACATAAAAAATGGGGATCCTTTGATTGAAGAAAATCCTAAAATTATAATCAATACGCAAGATGGAATTCATGTTGATATTACAATATCTAATGAGTTTTCAAATTATAATTTTGTAAAATCCAAACAAACAAAAATTGTACTATGGAATTTGCCTTTAGACTTCACCGAAGACATTAAAGTAGGGGATATAGTAAAAATATATTATAAGAAATTTGCTCATGAGAGAAAATTTGATTTCATAATGGCAGGCTATTTAGGGACTCCTATGAGTACCGATTATCCTGGCGGGGATTTTAGTGTCGAGCTTGATGTTCGTTTAGCAGTTAGTAGCAACTTCTATAATCGCGAATTAAAAAACAAAGAGGGCAAAGTGGGTCAAAACTTTAAAGGTATGACGGTTGGGGATGCAATAGAATCTGTATTTCCTAATCGCAATATCATTAACATGGATGAAGAAGATAAGCTTAAAGTGATTGACAAAAATTTGAATGCCTCAACACCAAAAGAGTTTATTGACAAAATAAAAGGGGTATATGTTCATGATGTAATAACTGATGTTGGCAATGATAGCGCTAATGTTGAATGTATTTATATTTTTACTAATGATAGGGCAACTGTTTCAGTTGAAAGCTATAAAGCTTTAGAAGATTATGGACTTGAATTTATTCCACAACAAGAAATTGCCATTGAAGGAGAATACAATCTGAGGCGTATATATTGGAATGCTCAAACATTTTACACACATAAGCTAAGAACTGGTGATAAAGTTTCATTTATTGATGGGCTAGGAAAAATGGTAAAAACCACCATAAAAGAAACAAGTGCAAGACTTAGCAACTCGGGAGAGTGTTCATTAATACTTAAGTTAAAGGACGAATCTGATTAAATGTAGAAAGTAAAGGAGTTAGATTGGGTAAAGACTATAAAATTTACAGAATGAACCAGCGTCTTTATGGACATGCGTTGGCACAAGAAGATATGAAAAATTGGATTTATTCAAACATTTTCATAACTCGAATTGGCACTGTAAAGGAGTTTAAACAACAAACTCAAGAAGCTGTAGTTATAATACCAGAATTTGAAGACTTAGAAATTCACACAAAAAATATTTCTAATATCAATTTTGAACTATCAAAAGGCGATACTGTTATACTACTTCAATCAAGCATTAATATTTTTGATAAAAATGACGATATTCATTTTGATAAACATCATTTTTACATACTTAGCGCAATTGGCCCGAAAACTTTAAATTTAATTTCTGATACCGTTAAGATAAAAGCAAATAGTAGAATTGAAATAGCTAACCAAACAACTAGCTTAAAAAAAATTCTAGATAGTATTGTAAGTGCTATCAACGGCATAACAATAATAATCGATGAAAAAAATATTCCAGCAATTGATAAAGTGAGTTTAGGAATAAGAACCACTAATATTTCTACTGATATTAACAATTTATTTAAGTAATTTTTGCTAAATATGCTATAATTAATAGCATGGATTTAAGAATTGGTAATAATTTTGAATTGGTATTTAATAATGATTTTTCGCTTGTTGATGGAATTGACGAGCAAAAACAAAAATTGTTTATATTCCTAAAAACCTTAAAGGGTAGCCTAAGTTATTCTCCTCATTGGGGACTGGACTACTTCTTACTTTTAAAACTGTTCAAGATTAACAATTTTCAAGCCGTGAAAAATTATTTTCATGAAATTTCTAAAGAACTTAACTTAGACATAATAAATATTTCTATTTCTGTAAAAGACCAAAAAGCACAAATATCCTTTTTTTTCTCTGGGGATATTTTAAATATGGAGTTTAATTTATGAGCATTGTTTTTGACTCTGATTTTGGTATTCTAAAGCGTACAATTAAGGATATAGTAAGATCAAAAAGGGAATATCTCCGCTCAAATTATGGAATTAATATTGATGATGGTAACAGCTCAATTTACAACATTATTGCATATTCTTTAGCATTAATTGAAGAAGAAATAATCAGTGAACTTAATCTCTTTTTTTCTAAAATGAAACCCGGTGGCACCTATTGGACTGCAATTGAAGAACACATTTCTTCTAAAAGCACAACTTACAGTGCAGTTAGGGCTGCTCTACTTAATCTTAATGGAGTAGAACACGCAAATATAAAAAGTTCCGCGGGTAAAGCTAATATATATCTAATTCTTAAAGAAGATTTACTAGACACTGGTAAAACTACTATTAATAATCCAGAATTTAAAGCTAAACTTTGGGAAACATTATATCTTACAACCCCTAGTGGCACTTTACTTGAGGGAGATATAGAAATTGATGGACTCAACCCAACTGGACAACTTAAATCTTACAAAATATCCCTAGGCAAAAGAAAATATGTTTATATGAAAGTAAAGTATAAACTTGATCTTAAAAACTATCTTTACTTAAACATAGACTCTCAAATTAGAGATATATATTCTCGGATTATTTCAAATAACTATTCTGATATGGGAATTAGCTTCGAATATCAAGACTTTTTTGCTCCAGTTAATGAAGTAAAGGGAATTAAGTTTATGGAAATTACAGCCTGTGTTAAAGATACAGACACTGAAAGTATTTCAAAAATCAGTGATAGTGATTTTAAGAAAAACGAAGATATTGCCATTACTGATGATACAATACTGCTTTTCAACACAACTGAACGACTACTTATTAATATTGATACTTAAAAATTATGAAAATACCTAATTTTTTGAAAGACACCGAAATTCAGAAATTTTTGCGTACAGAAACTGAATACGCACAACAACTTCTCAATGAGCTTAGGTTTCTTAATTCTAACCTTATAACCATTGATGCAAAAGAGAATATAAAATCACGATATGTTGCTATATGGATATCTCAAGTCCTGTCGATTTTCTATGCAAAAACTCAGACTCTACAAAGTATTACAAGCAATATCAATAGTGTTATTTTTGCTTTACGACATATTGGCACTGATGAGTCGTTTAGACTGATTTTCAAGGCGTTTTTAAATGTGGACATTACAGTTACTACCCCTGAAACTGGCGTTATTGATATCGCCTTAAAAGGTGCAATAAAGACAAACTTTATCACATTCATTTCGCCTAGCACTGCAAAAGAAAAGCGGCCCAAAAAAATACTAATTAGAGAACAGAAAAAGGGGTACGTTCTATCTAAAAAGGCTTTGGTATTCAACTCTCTTCCTAAAGGATATGATCATTCAATTTACGCTTTTATAAAAGGGATTATTCCTATTGGTAGAGTTCTTAAGATTAACAATAAAGATGGTGAAAATATTATCACTTTTAATAATTAAGGAGGCTTTATGGCTGAGGGTGAAGAAAAATTACTAATTGATGAGGAAGAAACGGTTCAGATTAAAGATTTAAATAAGGTAACTAAAGTTGAAAACACCGACCTTTTATTGCTTGATGATGGGGCTGCAAGCTGCAACGCTATTACCTTTAAAAACTTCTTAAAAACAGTTAAAGACAAAACATTTAAGGGAGAAGGACTGGGGGAGTTTAAAGAGATAATTAAGTCTACAATTGCGGAAGAGTTAGCAGCTGATACAAGCTTTGTAGAAAAAGTTTACGCTAAAATAGTTGATAAGCTAATAAACAAAGACTCTACTAATATGTCCAACCTTTTTAGCAAAATTAAATCGCGCCTAACGGATAGCATATCAGCAGCCACTCTCTCTGGAAGTGACGATTTTTTGATAATGTCTTCAAGCACTATTCAAAAAACTCCAGTTCCTAAGCAATTACTAGGAGTGCCGTCAGACTTTGGGTATAGTGGCAAGGTTTCGGGATCTAGAATTGCTGGGTCTAACTACGAACAAAAAAGAATAGTTATCAATTTGACAGACTATCAAGAAGTAAGTCTTATTTTGTACAAAAGTTATGACAATCAAATCATTTACCTTGATATAGAACTTGAGGTGAAACATCATTACAATGAGTCTAGAAAATTATACCTACAATATTTAGATGAAACTGAGAGAAATTTGGTTTATCAACATAAAAGCTACTCTGATATTGACTCTAGATTCCCAATGTATAAAGGATGGTATATCCAAAAAAGATCCTACTTATCAGGGAGTAATGTTCCATACCTTATGAAACTGTAAATTTTTTAGCAAAAATTAAAATTTTGGTATATACTGTATATATAAATAAAAAATTAAAATGAGGATTAAAAAAATGGACATTAAATTAACAGAACTTCTTATCAATTTAAATGAAATTAAGCTTATAGCAGTTATGATTTTTGTAACAGTAATAGTTCTTGGGGTATTATTCCTTCTAAAACCTTTACTAAAAGACATATTGTCTATACTAATAGGTAAGTTTTTTAAAAATGGCAATGGAAATGGCAATAACGGCCATATTAAAAAATGAGATTAATTTATGAAGTTGTCTAAAGATAATCTTGAAATTGGGCTTACATCCATATCAAGCCTTATTGATATATTTTCTAAATTTGAAGATGAATTTGATGAAATTGCACATAAAGGATTTTATTAATCTATGAATTGTATTCTCATTACACACTAATCTATAAATCAAATATAGAAAGACTTGAAAATGCATTAAGCCCAACAATAGCTAAAAAGCTAACCCCGATAAATGAGAAAATCAATACAATTATTGATTTAATTAATTCTAATGACAAAAATCTAAAAGTATCAAATAATCTAAAATTCAACCGGGACGGAAAACCTATCTACCAAGAGGATACACATAATGCAAAATAATACTCTTGAATTGGGGCTTAATTTATTATCAAATTTGACCAACATAGCCAAAACTGATACAAACATTGATCACAATTATATTAATACTTTTAGCAAAGTTATAGATTTCTTCTACAAAACGTATATTGGGACACTAAAATCTATGGAAAAAGCTGAGTCAATGAAAATATTTGAAGAAATACAAGAGATATTAAAATACAATATTGAGATAATAGAGGCAATTTCTAGTAGTAAAAGTAATAGAATTATCTCCTCATTAAAAGCAAAACGAAATAAAATCATGAAAGAATACGTAGATATGCTTAAAAGGGGTGAAAATGCGTAAACTAGTAAACTTTTTATTACTTACTTTACTGCTATGTTGTAGAACTATTGCGGGGCTACCAGAAGAACCAAAACCGCCAATTATTAAAACACTAGGGGCTTTAGCCAAATATGAGACTCAACTATCAGAATATGTTATGTACCTTGTAACATTTTTGGCTAAAACAAAAGTGAAAGTTAATGACCCAAATTATCCAGAATTCACTTACCCGGACTTATCAACACTAAAAGAAGAACACTCAATGCCTTCAGTAAAACACAATATCAAACTACTTTTAGAGTATATCCAAAAAACAAAACCAATAGCAAAAAAAGTTTATAATCAGTATTCAAGATTAAAAATGTGAATTACAAAAAGTTTTTTCTTGCAAGAAATTATACTTTATATTGTAAATATAAATCCCTATTGACCCAAAATAGTGTATAATGACTATAAAGGAAAAATTTTATGAAAACAGTGCTAACAAATACTGTAAGTGAAGAACAAATATATAACGAATTTATAAGACTGGGTATGGAACAGCTAATAGCACAAGATTTATCCAAAAGATATTTTCATAATGAACTCACATATAGAGATTTAGAAAATTTAGAAAAACAATTTGGTTTAAAGTTTGATAATCTTGAGTTTAAGATAGATACTGTAAAAAATGAACTCAATACTAAGATTGATTCTGTTGAGAAGAATTTACAAAAGGATATATCTAACTTAGACGCTAAGATTGACACTGTAGAGAAGACTTTACAAAAGGATATATCTAACTTAGACGCTAAAATTGATACTGTAGAGAAAAATTTAAATGCCAAGATAAATACTGTAGAGAAAAATTTAAATGCCAAGATAAATACTGTAGAGAAAAATTTAAATGCTAAGATAGACAATGTAGAGAAAAATCTTAAAAAAGATATGCAAATTAATAATAAATTGATTTTAGAAAGACTCGATGCTAGCAACAGAATATTAACTATTATGACAATAGTAGTAGTCCCTATTGCTATATCTATTTTAGCATCTATTGGTGTTTCGCTATTTAACAGTATTTTCAAATAAAACTTACCAAAAATTCATCATATATAATTTTTCATTTTTAAATACCCCTAAAAATTAATATTTCTCAAAATTAGATCTATAATTGCAAGAATATTTTTTACTTAATGTATTGTACTGAAGATAAAAAGGAGATAGAAATGAAAATCATCAATATATTATTTTGTTTATTTTTACTTGTTCTAAATGGCTGTAATTCTAATGATAATGACACTTTAAAAAACAATGCCAAACAATCACAAAGTAGAAAAAAGCGCGATTTAAGCCAAGAAAAAGTACAACAAGAAAAACCAAAATCCAAAGAAGAACTTCTTAGAGAAAAGCTATCTGATGATCAAAAAACACAACTTGACTGGTTAAAAACTGCTTTAACTGAAGCTGGGAAATTTGATAAATTCTTAGGATATGATGAAAATAAAATAAAATCAGCACTTGATCATATAAAAAGTGAACTTGATAAATGTACTGGAAATGATGATGGAAAAAATAATTTCAAAACCGTAGTTGGAGGCTTCTTTAGCGGCGGTGATATAGATAATTTTACAAGTCAAGCAAGTAGTACATGTAATCAATAATAGAAAAGAGAATAAAGATGAAAATTATTAATATATTATTTTGCTTATTTTTACTCGTATTAAACAGTTGTAATTCTAATAATAACGAAATTTTTAATAAAAATAATAAACCGACTGGGCCCCAGCAAACAAAAAGTAGAAAACAACGTGATTTAGATCAAAAAACCTCACAAAAAGAAGAAATTACTTTAACCCCCGAAGAAGAAAAAATATTTAATTCATTAGTAAATGCCTTTAAATACACAATTAAAAAATTAACCAATCAGATACAAGGGTGTACGAATGGAAACAGTAAATGTACTAACTTTTTTGATTGGCTTTCTAAAGATATTAAAAAACAAAAAGAATTGGCTGGGGCCTTTAAAAAAGTTTACGACTTTTTAGAGTCTAAAAGACAATCAAAAGAAAAAGATAAAGACTTTGACACTTATATTAAAGGGGCTATTGATTGTAAAACTAATAATCAAAACGACTGTAATAAAGATAATAAATATGGGGGTGGAGACACTAACGAAATAGAGCAATATTTTAGAGGTGTAGCTGGCGATATATTTAATAAAAATTCTAATGAAGAAATTTATCAATGCCTTAAAGAAGAACTTTTAAAGACAGATAACCACTATTCTGGCCTTACAACCAATTGGCAAAATTAAGACGATGATTAACCATATTATACCTATAGCAAAACCCCCCTATATTGGGGGGCTTGCTATGAAAGGATATTGTAGGTGTGTCGCTATGATGCGAATATATAATTAAATGTTTCTTCTTCTTTTAAAATAAGAAAGAATTTTAATATGCTTTTTTCATAAAGGCGCTGCTTAAACGCCATAAACGCCTCAAACCTATTTATATCATCAATTTTATTATTTTTCTTTAGATATTCTTTTATAAGACTTGTCCAATAGTCCATGTTTCTAAGATTAGAATTCTGCTCAAAATGCTTGAGTATATCACCTTCAATTGTTTTTATATCATTAATATTATTGGGGTCTATTTTTTGCATAAAGTCTATTTTTTGAATAATTATATTTAATTTGTCTTGTATTGTAGCGTCGTTTACACAATCTTTTATGTTAGACAAAGCTTCTTTAAAAATGCCGAAATAACGACGCCTTTCTTTTCTCTGTTCTAGATTAATATCTCTTTTTTGTACTTGAATAGTGTCTTTTTTTTGTTCTGAATTATTGGTTTTCTGATTATAATATCTCTCGTTTTTCTGATTTTGATTTATCACTTGTTTTTGTTCTTGCTTTCGATTAACGCTAACTTGTCTATTGGAAATAGAATTTTCATTTTCATAACTATTATTGTAAATAGGCGCTGCATCAGTGTCCACTTCACTTTCTATCACAAGATATGCTACTAAAGCGTACCTTTTGAAATAAGTAATAGCTGAGCCAACAAATTGTGGCGCTGTATTAATATTTTTAGAACCATTTTCACTATTCCACTGTAAATTTTCTGTAAGTATTGGTGTATCAAAAGAAAATTCATAATCAGTACTTGTACTGTAGAATGTAGTTCTAATAACATGAACTCTACCATATGGATCGTGTGTAAAGGTTGGAAATTGCTCAAAGTCCAGGTCTAAATTATGATTTTTAATAACATTTTTAATTTCTTTAGCTATGTCATTGAAATTCTGATATTTGTATCCATATCCGTTAAGACTTTTGTCAATACCCGGCAAATTCATTCTTAGGGTTTTCATATCTTTTCTGAATTTTATTTTTGCTTGAATATTATCTTGAATATTAAAATTATTATTTTTTGAAACATTGTTCATAATGTACTCCTTTTATAGTTAAAAATAATTATATAGCAAAAACTATTTTTGACAATTTTTTTACAAAAATTTTTGCAAAAAAAGAAGTGGGACTTAACCAAACTCTCTTTATTAAGAATCTCGTTAAGTACCCACTGTATTCTTATTCTTTGGAAATTACTATAAAAGGTAGTAAACCCAATGATAAAGTTTCACTACGATACTTGTAGTATAGTCTAACTTATCATTAAAATCAAATTATTTTCTTTAAATTACAAAAAGCGCATTTAATTAACAAAATTAATAATTAAATTTAATATTTTTTAGAAAGTATTTACTTTTAATTCAAAATTATGCATTATAATAATTATTATTATTTATAACTATAAAAGGAGTATACTTAAAATGACAAAAGTATCAACCAATAAAAAAATCCCAAATTGCCACAACAAACACCAATACAAATTAATTGTTCTTATTTCAACACTAGCCTACATAAACAAAAAATATAAGAAATATACACAAAAAACCATACTCTATCACTTTAATGAAAATCTAAAACGAAATGGTCAAGATACTACTACATTAAGAACATTGCAAAAATATCTTTACAAATTAGAAAAAGAATTTAACGTCACAACTAACTACTATAAACACATGGGGGTAAATTGTGGCACTGAAATTTACTATCACCTTAATTATGAAAAAAGTGAGTGCCACTTTAAAATCAACCAATACTTTCAAGAAAAAAAACACTCTCGATTTAAATCGAGAGTTAATAACTACCTTAAAGACAAATTTCCAAAAAAGGGTAGTGTAGAGTTGGGCAGGTGTTTAAGTAATAAAAATAATAATAAAAAAGAAGAAAGAAATAAGCAGATAGAAAATTTTCAAGTAATAAGCTATGGCAAAAAATGTAACTTCAAAGATAAAAGAATTCTTTCTATTGTCTTAAATTTAGATATTAGTAAAAATGAGAAAATTATAATGCTTAAAAACACAAAAAAACTTGAGATTATACTAACAAAAAGTAAAAATATATATTTTAACAAAAATTCTTTCAAAGATAAGCAAAACAAATTGAAAGAAATTTTAAACAATAAGCAAAAAGAATTCGAAAAAAACGGATATAATCCAAAACAATTGGAAACAGAATTTAAAAAAATATATGAAAACTATAAATTTAAGCCCCATTTTATAATTGAAAATCAAAAATATAACGATTTAAGCAAAATAACACGCAAATTAGAAAAATCAATTGAATTGAAAAAGGAAAATTCACAAAAAGATTATGAGAATTTAAAGATAAACACTTTCAATATACTCATTGAGCGATTAGAAAAAAGGGCGAATACTGAAACTCTAAAACCAATTATAAAAGATTATTTAAATAGCAAAAAGAAATTAGAATACAATAAAGTATTTAGCACGTATTATAATGATTTATTAGAGATAATAAAAAATTCTTTAACGATAGAAGAATTTAGTAAAAAGGTTATATAAGGATTAAATATGGAAAAAATACCCCTAACAAGGAATTTTTAAAAAATGGACAGAAAAAAACCAAAAGTAATTACAATTGCTTCAATTAAAGGTGGAGTTGGTAAAAGCACAAGTGCTATTATTTTGTCGACTTTATTGTCAAAAAACAATAAAGTCCTTTTAATTGATATGGATACTCAAGCCTCAGTTACCAGTTATTTTTACGAAAAAATAGAAAAATTAGGCATTAATTTTACCAAATTTAATATTTATGAGATTTTAAAAGAAAATGTAGACATCGACAGTACTATTCTAAATATAGATAATAATCTTAATCTTATACCTAGCTATCTTACGTTACATAATTTTAGTGAAGATAAAATTGAATACAAAGATTTTTTGTTAAAAACTAGTTTGGGGACTTTGCATTATAAATATGACTATATAGTAATTGATACAAATCCCAGTTTAGATGTTACGTTAAAAAATGCACTTTTGTGTAGTGACTATATAATAATTCCAATGACAGCTGAAAAGTGGGCAGTGGAAAGTTTAGATTTATTCAATTTTTTTGTAAGAAAACTAAATTTATTTTTACCTATATTTTTAATAATAACAAGATTTAGAAAAAATAGAACACATAAAACATTGTTTGAAATGTTAAAAACAAAAGATGGATTTTTAGGAATAATATCTGAAAGGGAAGACTTAAATAGGCGAATAGCAGAAAATAATAATTTTGATTTAAATAAAGATTATATAAAAGAGTATGAAAATATTTTAGAAATTTTTTTTAAAAAGTGTAAAGTCTAATTATTAGACTGTTGAATATAAAAGGAGTTTAAATTGGATATTAAGGTGAATAAAAGAGATTTAAGCGATAATGGAAATTATATTATTGCTGATAGTGCATTAAATCATTATAATTCTTTAAAAGAAAAATTAAAGATTAATTCTAAAAAAGAAATCTATTGTAAGTTAGAAACTTTGAAAATTTTAAAAGAAATTAAAGATAATGAATATTATAAACTTGATGGGTATAAAAGTTTTGAAGCCTTTTCTAAAGATTATAGACTTGCAAGAGCACAGGTCTATAATTATTTAAAAATTGCTAATGCAATAGAAGATGGGATTATACAAGAAGAATTTCTAATAAAAAATGGCATACTAGAAACGTTAATTACATTAAGAAATAAAGAAAGTAAAACAATAAAAAAGTCAAAACAAAACCCGATAAAACCCTTAAGGTTTCAGCTTAAAAAACAAGAAAGTTATGATTTTTACAAAAATCATTCTAAATTTACAGCGTTTATTTTAGAAGAACTTCTTGAAAATCAAAAGGATTTGATTAATAAACTTTTAAAAAAATATAAACAATTAAAAGGATAATAAGAGAATTTTATGAACAATTTAGCGTACAGAACATATAACATAGAAAGTATAAAAAATGAATTTTTAAATATCGGGTTTAGTGAGGAGGCAATAGATTTTGTTTTTCTTCATAATGATAATTACAATTTTGAATATTTAAAAGAGAAAATAATTGATGTAGAAAAGAATTTACAAAAAGATATATCTAATTTAGACATTAAAATAGATAGTGTAGAAAAAAATTTAAATACTAAGATTGATAGTGTAGAAAAAAATTTAAACACTAAGATTGATAGTGTAGAAAAAAATTTAAACACTAAGATTGACAATGTAGAGAAGAGTTTGCAAAAAGATATATCTAGATTAGATAGTAAAATAGATAGCGTAAAAAACGAACTTAATGTAAGAATAGATAGTGTAAATACTAAGATAGATAGTGTGGAAAAGACTTTACAAAAGGATATATCTAGTTTAAAAAACGAACTTAATGCAAGTAATAGAACAATACAAGTAATGTTAATAGCAGGAATAACGCTTGCCCCAATTATTTACTCTATATTCAATAGGTATTTCTTCAATTGAAATTATTAAAATTTTTTGAAATATTAAGGTATTATACAGCTTCTTTTTAAAACGGTATTATAATGCCGTTTAATATTACTAAAAAGGAATATTATATTTTTGATCTTTTATAAATTAAAACTTGTTTAAATTTTTTAACAATAGAATTTAAATTAGTTATTATTTTATAAAAAGACAAATTGATTTTAATTCTAAATTGAACTATGATTAATTAGTAGAATTATTTTTATAATAAATTCTGCTAAACCCTTGACTTTATTAAATTCTTTTAACAAGAGATTTTAATAAAGTCCCCACTATTTTTTACAAAAAGTTTTACAAATAAATTGACAACAGCTATTTTTGTTATATATTGTCAAATAACGTTGATTGCATAAACATCAACGAAGGTTATTTATTTAGAATTTTCCAAAAAATCAGTAGTGAGAATTTGTGGAATCTCTCTCGTAAGAGATTTTTTATAAGTTCTCCATATTATTTTTTACAAAAAATTTTTTATAAAAAAACTTGACAAAAATAGTTTTTTATATAATCTGTAAACAAATTATATTTTATGTGTATTTTTCCGAATGTCTGTTGATTTCAGGTTTAGGCATAAAATTAATTTTTTAATTTTTCGGTATTGACATTTTAGTGGGACTTAGCCGATTTTCTAAAAAGGGAATTTGGTTAAGTCCCACCAGTTTTAAGAAAAAGTTGACAAAAATAGTTTTTGCCATATAATATATATAGCTAAAAATAATGTTGCATAAATCAAAATTAATCATTAATCTGATTGGGTTGGGACTTAACAGATTTTCTAATAAAAGAATTTCGTTAAGGCCCACTTCTTTTTTTGCAAAAATTTTTGTAAAAAAATTGTCAAAAATAGTTTTTGCTATATAATTATTTTTAACTATAAAAGGAGTACATTATGAACAATGTTTCAAAAAATAATAATTTTAATAATCAAGAAAATATTTATGCAGTATCTAAAATGATGAATTTTGAGCAACAAAGTTTTATTGGTTGTGAAGTGTTTGAAGAAACCCCAAATATTGTTGTTAAAGAAAAAATTAAATTAAGCAAGATAGGCAAAAAATTACCCGGAATTAGTAAGCAAGAATGTTTTAAATTTAATCGAAATATTGATTTTAGCGTACAAAGAAACAAACTCGACAAATATGGGGCTAGTGAAGTGGGCACTGTTCTAATTGGTGGAGCTGGACTTAAAGACTTAATGATCAACCGAGTGCTTAAATATTTTGGTATGAGTATGCCTTTTGAAGAGAATTTATATATGCTCAAGGGTAAAGAGTTAGAAAATTTAGGATTTAGAGAATTTGTTAAAGCACATGGTGATGATATTGATGTACTATACAAAAACAAATATGCTAACGGTGTTGATAAATATAATTATTCCAAAAAAATAAATGGTTCAGAAAATTTAGTAGGCTCAACAATTGACGGTTGGTTTATTAATAAGGAAGGCAATAAAGAACTTTTAGAAATTAAAAGTAGTGACTCTAATTATATGAGTAGCGCTATAGCGGAGTACAATAAAAATGGTAATTTTTTAAGTAGTAAGTATTTTTTCAAATATTATGTGCAGGCACAAATACAATTAGCATGTACCGGACTTGAGCGTTGTAATTTATTCTTCTTGATAGACGCTATACCAGTTAACTGTAAGATAAAAAGAAATGACTCTTTAATAACAAAAGTTTTAGAATTTGTTCAAAAATGTGAGCGGGAAGTTTTTAATATAAGAAACGAAATTGCTAAAAACCATGGGATTAATTTATTAATCGCAAGTGATTATGATAATGAAACGTTTATTAATCTTGTTGAAGAGATTGAAGAGTTGGTAGTAAAGAGTGATTTTTATCAATCTGGAGTTGAGTTTAATTGGGTAAATGAATTTGTAGAGTATGTTGAGTGTATAGACCTTGAGATTAAGACTGATCAGTCAGCTTTAAATCTTGAGAATGGCCTGATTGAGATTGAAAATTTAAAATCAGAATTAAATAAAATTCAAAATGAAAACAAAAAAAGAGAAAAGCCTATAAAGGATTTACTCAAGATTAAAATTGACAAGATTTTGGAGGAATATCCACTGATTAATAGCAGCGTAAATTATAGATTTAAGGAATTTATATTCAATTATGACGCCAAGAAAAGGGCAATAGCGGATAGATTTACAGAACTTTCTTCAATAGGCCGTAAAGCCTTTTTCCCAAGCAGTATAAGCAATATGTCGTATGCGAATAGTGTCCCCTTTTGAGTGGGGGCACTAAAATAAAAGAATTAAAAAAATAAATTAAAATCGGAGGTTTAATTAATGAATATTAGTAAAATAAAGCAAAGTAATAAGGGTTTAATAGTAGAGATACAAAAATGGGGTTGCTATTTTTTGTGTCTACATTACTATACAAGTGTATTTAAGAAGATAGAATTTGACGTTTTTGATATAAATGCAGCGTATTACAGATTTTTAGGGCTTGATTATATTAGAAGCAATTGTTTTATTAAAAATCCATGTATGATACTTAATTACTATGGAATTGGAAGCAGCGTGAGATATGAGGCTTTTAATTATTTTGGGACTGCTAATGAGTTTGAAATTAGTGAGGTTAAAATTAAGGGAGTTGCTGGATTTCACTTTATTGCTACAGAAAGACAAGAGATATTATACGATTCGCTTAATTTAAAACCCCGAGGAAAAGAATTTAAAGTAACTTCAAAGCGTATATTTAGGCTAAAATAGCTTATACTATAGTTTTAAGGTATTTTTGGCTAATTTATAAGCTTGAATTTTGTTAGCAGAAGAGAGCCCATAGATATTATCAATTTCATGAGTTGAGGAATATTTCATAAGTTCTTTAATTTGAAAAGAATTGTAGCCATTGGCTTTTAAATTTGAAATAAACAAATTCCTACACAGATGAAGTGATTTATTTACTTTAAATCCTGATTTTTTAAGAAGATTTTTGAATTTTTTAGAAATATGAGTAATATCAATTTGATTATCTTTAAATTTATGTTTGGTTTTTTGGAAAAGATAAGTACGTCTAGTATCAATATTTTTGTCTTCGAAATGATTTTTGTGAGCTGTTTGAATAGCGTCAAATTCCTTTGAGTTAATCACAATTTCTCTAATACAAGAGACATTTCGTTTTTTAGCGACATTTACTTTTATGTTATAAAAAATTTCTCCCGTTTTGTCAAATAGAGGGGTTATGTCTTGCATTTTTACTTTTCTAATTTCAGTGCCCCTACACCCACTTATTGAAAGTAAATATACAAACAATCCAGATATTGGATCAATTTGTTTTAATTGTTTGATACATTTTTCGATTATTTTGCTAGTTTTTGGAGTTAAATAGAATTTGGGGGTTGGCTTTAGATTTTCTTTTTTATTTTTAGTTGAATTTTTTAGAGTATTTTTAAGAATTTTATTTTCATCTAGTAGATTTTGATAATCTTTTAAGAGTTTTAAGATTAAATCCGTGGTGTCTTTATTTAAATTAAGATAATTATTAATGTCCATAAAACCTCCTCCTTAAAAGTATTATTTTTAAATTAAGTAAAAGTAATAAAAATATCCAAAAATTACAATTTACATTTTACCAAAAACCCAAAATTTTAGTCAAATTTTATTGACTCCCATTGTATTTGAAATATGGGCTGTAGAATAGCTGTAGTAAACAGAAGTGGTGATTTTAAAGGAGGGTACCCAAGAAAGATAGAATACTTTGGGTGATATATAGCAAAGACTCTGAAATTTAATTTGTATGTCTTTTGTAGTCTTTTGTAGTGAGTCAGGCATTTGCAATGGAGAGATTTTCAAGAGTTGATTAAAATTACATTTTCATTTTGTTAATATGTAACACAAAATGTAACAAAATTAATTAATTAAATCTTTAAAAAATTGTAATCATTAGGCATTGCATTAAGCTTATCTTCGTAGGAGTAACTTATGATGAAAAAAATGTTGATTATTTGTTATGTTTTTGTATTGATAATTTCTTGCAAGAATTATGCAATTAGTAAAGATAGTAAAGATATAGAAAATTCAGAACAAGTTGTAAAAGGTTCAAAACAAGTAGAAAAAGAAGTAGAAAATAAATTTGATAAATTGTTAGATACTTTAAATACTTTGGATATAAAAGATATAAATGATACAAAAGAGATTGAAGAACAAATTAAAAAATTAAAAGAAACAATAGATAAAACGGATGCTAAAAAAACTTCTCTTAAAACATATTCTGAGTATGAAAAGAAAGTACAAGAAATAAAAGAAAAGTTAAAAGATAAGAAAGAGCTTGAAGATAAATTAAAAGAACTTGAAGATAGCTTAAAAAAGAAAAAAGAAGATAGGAAAAAAGCTTTAGATGAGGTTAAGAAAAAATTTGAAGAATTTCAAAATCAAGTTAAATCTGCAACTGGACAAACTACTGGTCATCGAGTTCAAAGACAAGGTACCGTTGGACAACAAGCTTTTAAGTGTGCCAAAGAATTCGGTTTAAGCGTAAATAATTCTAATAGTGATGATACTACTGATAGTAATGAATTAGCAAATAAAGTTATAGAAAGTGCACTTCAAAAGATT
>NZ_CP179552.1:0-20979 GCF_033969665.2 Borreliella sinica
ATTTTTTTGACAAAAATATTGGTTTTTGCTATCATATATGTAATTAAATAAGAATAAATAAAAAGTTATTTAATAAGAAGTAATAAAATGTGTAATTTAAGAAAAGCAAAATTAGTAGATAAAATAAATCCATTAGAATTATATAGATACTCAATATTTTTTAGAAATTACATAGAAAATGTAGCAGAAGATTGTCTCAAGAACGGAATTGTTCTTGAGAGTACTGTTAAAAATGTTAGTGGGGCAGAACTTTCTCGACTAGAGGTGCAGTTAAAAAATGCGCTTCTCAATTGTATTATAAGCTACCGTTTTCATGGAATTGGATATATTTTAGTAAAAACCAAAGATTTAATATTAGACCTTGAAAATCTCGTTAATATAGAGCTACCCATTGGATTTGAATACCTTGATTATGAATATGTAAGGGATTTGGGAGATAACTTTGATTATGTAACTTACAAAGTAAAAACTGTTAATAAAAGCAATTCTTTTGGCACAGTCAACGTACACAAGAATCGACTTATAATCTACGAAAACTTTGATTATATCTTAAAAAGATATGTTCCGTGTTATACAGAAAGTTTTTTGCTAGATATTTACTTATTTGAGAAGATATACGTTGAAATAGAAAAACGTATTGAAAATTACAATTTTTTATTTTACAAAGATGAGTCTTTAGTACAGCTACAAGATGCACTCTCAAGCGCGACAACTTCTTTGAGCTCTCTTACACAAAACATCAATAATGAAAAAGGAAATAGTTTTTTATCTTCCTTTTTAAAGAAACAAAATACAAACAATCACAGTAAAGATATTTCTAATTTACGTAGTCTTAATGACTCATTGGCGAATGAACTTGCTAGGCTTAAGAACAATCTAAATAATGAGGGAATGTTTTATACAGCTACTCCTAGCGCTAGTTTAGAAGTTATTAAATATGACCTTACCTATTTAAAGGAGGCTTTAGCATTAATTAAGGCAAAAATCGGTGCTGATACTAAGGAGCCTTTAACCAGAAGTTTCAATGAGCAAGCTAGAAGTTCAATTCACTAATTATGTTGAGCGAAGATCAAAAGGTGGAAAGAGATATTAATTTAATTGAGCTTTATAGCAAATATAACGAGCTTATACAAAGCAGCTCTTTTAGTAATGAGGAGCGAGCTTTTTTAAAAGAAAAATTATTCTCATTTTGAGAAAAGGAGTTAAAAAGTGATAGAAAACGAAAAAAAAGAAATAATTGATGAGAAAGTTAAAGAAGATCAACAAGTTAAATCTAATGCTAAAGTAATAAGCGCTGAAGAATTTGAAGAGTATATGCGCTTAAGAGAACAAGCAAGTAATACAAATCCTAAAGAAACACCCCGTGATTTAAGTATAAATGATCGAATAGCAAAAGAACTTGCTGGGGCTCAAGAAAGAGATCGTTCCGAAAAGCAATTATTACTAGAGCTTGATCGCATATCTGAAATTGATGCACTTGCAAAAGCGCATCTCAGCAGCCACTTTAATAAAGAGGCCCTACTTGCAAAAGGATACACGCTAAAAGACATTATTCAGGCTCAACGCAGAGAACTTGTTCGCAAGTTTGTCACACAGCTGGTCAAATTAAAGCTATTGCTAAAATATCAGATATAGATCATATAGATGGAGAGATACTAGAACAACTTGTCTCTCTGGCGAAAGAGAATATCAAATTGAGAAAAAACGCTAATAGCAATTCTTTTCCTATTAACTCAATCAAGGGCAATGTTATTGCTAAATCAGAAGAGAGCTTGCTTGATCCCAATTTTGTTCCAGTTAATTTTGCTGAGATTGTACAAGCCAAAAGCAATGCTTACAAGCAAATACGAGCACGGTTTTATGAGAATCGAAAATTTTATAAAAGAGTGGGCATTGCGTAAAGGAGTTTGTGAATGGCCAGTACAGATATAGCAAAAATCAAAGAAGAATTTGAAGACTTAGAAATTCACACAAAAAATATTTCTAATATCAATTTTGAACTATCAAAAGGCGATACTGTTATACTACTTCAATCAAGCATTAATATTTTTGATAAAAATGACGATATTCATTTTGATAAACATCATTTTTACATACTTAGCGCAATTGGCCCGAAAACTTTAAATTTAATTTCTGACACTGTTAAGATAAAAGCAAATAGTAAAATTGAAATAGCTAACCAAACAACTAGCTTAAAAAATATTCTAGATAATATACTCAGCGCTATTAATAATATAAACGTAATAGGGGACTCGGTGATTGATAAAGTAAGTTTAACAGCAGCAACTTCCAGAATTTCTACTGATATTAACAATTTATTTAAGTAATTTTTGCTAAATATACTATAATTAATAGTATGGATTTAAGAATTGGTAATAATTTTGAATTGGTATTTAATAATGATTTTTCGCTTGTTGATGGAATTGACGAGCAAAAACAAAAATTGTTTATATTCCTAAAAACCTTAAAGGGTAGCCTAAGTTATTCTCCTCATTGGGGACTGAACTACTTCTTACTTTTAAAACTGTTCAAGATTAACAATTTTCAAGCCGTGAAAAATTATTTTCATGAAATTTCTAAAGAACTTAACTTAGACATAATAAATATTTCTATTTCTGTAAAAGACCAAAAAGCACAAATATCCTTTTTTTCTCTGGGGATATTTTAAATATGGAGTTTAATTTATGAGCATTGTTTTTGACTCTGATTTTGGTATTCTAAAGCGTACAATTAAGGATATAGTAAGATCAAAAAGGGAATATCTACGCTCAAATTATGGAATTAACATTGATGATAGTAACAGCTCAATTTACAACATTATTGTATATTCTTTAGCATTAATTGAAGAAGAAATAATCAGTGAACTTAATCTCTTTTTTTCTAAAATGAAACCCGGTGGCACCTATTGGACTGCAATTGAAGAACACATTTCTTCTAAAAGCACAACTTACAGTGCAGTTAGGGCTGCTCTACTTAATCTTAATGGAGTAGAACACGCAAATATAAAAAGTTCCGCTGGTAAAGCTAATATATATCTAATTCTTAAAGAAGATTTACTAGACGCTGGTAAAACTACTATTAATAATCCAGAATTTAAAGCCAAACTTTGGGAAACATTATATCTTACAACCCCTAGTGGCACTTTACTTGAGGGAGATATAGAAATTGATGGACTCAACCCAACTGGACAACTTAAATCTTACAAAATATCCCTAGGCAAAAGAAAATATGTTTATATGAAAGTAAAGTATAAACTTGATCTTAAAAACTATCTTTACTTAAACATAGACTCTCAAATTAGAGATATATATTCTCGGATTATTTCAAATAACTATTCTGATATGGGAATTAGCTTCGAATATCAAGACTTTTTTGCTCCAGTTAATGAAGTAAAGGGAATTAAGTTTATGGAAATTACAGCCTGTGTTAAAGATACAGACACTGAAAGTATTTCAAAAATCAGTGATAGTGATTTTAAGAAAAACAAAGATATTGCCATTTCTGATGATACAATACTGCTTTTCAACACAACTGAACGACTACTTATTAACATTGATACTTAAAAATTATGAAAATACCTAATTTTTTGAAAGACACCGAAATTCAGAAATTTTTACGTACAGAAACTGAATACGCACAACAACTTCTCAATGGGCTTAGGTTTCTTAATTCTAACCTTATAACCATTGATGCAAAAGAGAATATAAAATCACGATATGTTGCTATATGGATATCTCAAGTCCTGTCGATTTTCTATGCAAAAACTCAGACTCTACAAAGTATTACAAGCAATATCAATAGTGTTATTTTTGCTTTACGACATATTGGCACTGATGAGTCGTTTAGACTGATTTTCAAGGCGTTTTTAAATGTGGATATTAACAGTTACTACCCCTGAAGCTGGCGTTATTGATATAGGCTTAAAAGGTGCAATAAAGACAAACTTTATCACATTTATTTCGCCTAGCACTGCAAAAGAAAAACGGCCAAAAAAAATACTAATTGGAGAAAAGAAAAAGGGGTACGTTCTATCTAAAAAGGCTTTGGTATTCAACTCTCTTCCTAAAGGATATGATCATTCAATTTACGCTTTTATAAAAGGGATTATTCCTATTGGTAGAGCTCTTAAGATTAACAATAAAGATGGTGAAAATATTATCACTTTTAATAATTAAGGAGGCTTTATGGCTGAGGGTGAAGAAAAATTACTAATTGATGAGGAAGAAACGGTTCAGATTAAAGATTTAAATAAGGTAACTAAAGTTGAAAACACCGACCTTTTATTGCTTGATGGTGGGGCTGCAAGCTGCAACGCTATTACCTTTAAAAACTTCTTAAAAACAGTTAAAGACAAAACATTTAGAGGAGAAGGACTGGGGGAGTTTAAAGAGATAATTAAGTCTACAATTGCTAAAGAGTTAGCAGCTGATACAGATTTTGTAGAAAAAGTTTACGCTAAAGTAGTTGATAAGCTAATAAACAAAGACTCTACTAATATGTCCAACCTTTTTAGTAAAATTAAATCGCGCCTTACAAATAGCATATCATCAGCCACTCTATCTAGGAGTGACGACCTTTTGATAATGTCTTCAAGTACTATTCAAAAAGCTCCAGTTCCTAAGCAATTACTAGGAGTGCCGTCAGACTATGAGCATAGTGGCACAGCTACTGGAAATACACTTTATCCATATGAATATAAGAATAAATCGATATATATTGATATGGAGTATAAAAGGGATGTAACTCTTGTTTTTTACAAAAGTGATGACGATAATCCCATTTACCTTGACATTCAAATTCACGCAGAACACCACGATCATCTTATTGGTAAGATGATATATCTAAGATATTCTGATGAAAGTGAAAAAAATATACTATATGAGCACACGGGAGTTAGTGGATCATCTACCATATTTCCTTTGCTACAAGGATGGTAAGTCCAAAAAAGAAGGCGTGAAACCCCCATATTTCTTAAAACTGTAAATTTTTTAGCAAAAATGAAAGTTTTGGTATATACTATATATATAAATAAAAAATTAAAATGAGGATTAAAAAAATGGATATTAAACTAACAGAACTTCTTATCAATTTAAATGAAATTAAGCTTATAGCAGTTATGATTTTTGCAACAGTAATAGTTCTTGGGGTATTATTCCTTCTAAAACCTTTACTAAAAGACATATTGTCTATAGTAATAGGTAAGTTTTTTAAAAATGGCAATGGAAATGGCAATAACGGCTGTATTAAAAAATGAGATTAATTTATGAAGTTGTCTAAAGATAATCTTGAAATTGGGCTTACATCCATATCAACCCTTATTGATATAGTTTCTAAATTTGAAGATGAATTTGATGAAATTGCACATAAAGGATTTTTATTAAGCTATGAATTGTATTCTCATTACACACTAATCTATAAATCAAATATGGAAAAACTTGAAAATGCATTAAGCCCAACAATAGCTAAAAAGCTAACCCCAATAAATGAGAAAATCAATACACTTGTTGATTTAATTAATTCTGATGAAAAAAATCTAAAAGTATCCAATAATCTAAAATTCAATCGGGATGGAAAACCTATCTACCAAGAGGAAACAAATAATGCAAAATAATACTCTTGAATTGGGGCTTAATTTATTATCTAGCTTAACCAATATAGCCAAAACTGATACAAATATAGATCATAACTATATTAATACTTTTAGTAGTATAGTAAATTTCTTCTACAAGACATATATTGGGACACTAAAATCTATGGAAAAAGCCGAGTCAATGAAAATATTTGAAGAAATACAAGAGATATTAAAATACAATATTGAGATAATAGAGGCTATTTCTAGCAGTAAAAGTAATAGAATTATCTCCTCATTAAAAGCAAAACGAAACAAAATCATGAAAGAATACATAGATATGCTTAAAAGAGGTGAAAATGCGTAAACTAGTAAACTTTTTATTACTTGCTTTACTGCTATGCTGTAGAACTATTGCGGGGCTACCAGAAGAACCAAAACCGCCAATTATTAAAACACTAGGGGCTTTAGCCAAATATGAGACCCAACTATCAGAATATGTTATGTACCTTGTAACATTTTTGGCTAAAACAAAAGTAAAAGTTAATGACCTAAATTATCTAGAATTCACTTACCCGGACTTATCAACACTAAAAGAAGAACACTCAATGGTTTCAGTAAAACACAATATCAAACTACTTTTAGAGTATATCCAAAAAACAAAACCAATAGCAAAAAAAGTTTATAATCAGTATTCAAGATTAAAAATGTGAATTACAAAAAGTTTTTTCTTGCAAGAAATTATACTTTATATTGTAAATATAAATCCCTATTGACCCAAAATAGTGTATAATGACTATAAAGGAAAAATTTTATGAAAACAGTGCTAACAAATACTGTAAGTGAAGAACAAATATATAACGAATTTATAAGACTGGGTATGGAACAGCTAATAGCACAAGATTTATCCAAAAGATATTTTCATAATGAACTCACATATAGAGATTTAGAAAATTTAGAAAAACAATTTGGTTTAAAGTTTGATAATCTTGAGTTTAAGATAGATACTGTAAAAAATGAACTCAATACTAAGATTGATTCTGTTGAGAAGAATTTACAAAAGGATATATCTAACTTAGACGCTAAGATTGACACTGTAGAGAAGACTTTACAAAAGGATATATCTAACTTAGACGCTAAAATTGATACTGTAGAGAAAAATTTAAATGCCAAGATAAATACTGTAGAGAAAAATTTAAATGCTAAGATAGACAATGTAGAGAAAAATCTTAAAAAAGATATGCAAATTAATAATAAATTGATTTTAGAAAGACTCGATGCTAGCAACAGAATATTAACTATTATGACAATAGTAGTAGTCCCTATTGCTATATCTATTTTAGCATCTATTGGTGTTTCGCTATTTAACAGTATTTTCAAATAAAACTTATCAAAAATTCATCATATATAATTTTTCATTTTTAAATACCCCTAAAAATTAATATTTCTCAAAATTAGATCTATAATTGCAAGAATATTTTTTACTTAATGTATTGTACTGAAGATAAAAAGGAGATAGAAATGAAAATCATCAATATATTATTTTGTTTGTTTTTACTTACTCTAAATGGCTGTAATTCTGGTGATAATGACGCTTTAAAGAAAAACAATGCTAAACAAAAAAGTAGACAAAAGCGCGATTTAAGCCAAGAAAAAGTACAACAAGAAAAACCAAAATCCAAAGAAGAACTTCTTAGAGAAAAGCTATCTGATGATCAAAAAACACAACTTGACTGGTTAAAAACTGCTTTAACTAAAGATGGAGAATTTGACACATTTTTACAACATGATGAAAATAAAATAAAAACAACACTTGATCATATAAAAAGTGAACTTGATAAATGTACTGGAAATGATAATGGGAAAAACACTTTTAAACAAGTTGTTCAGGGGGCACTTAATGATGGTAAAGATATAGATAATTTTACAAGTCAAGCAAGTAGTACATGTAATCAATAATAGAAAAGAGAATAAAGATGAAAATTATTAATATATTATTTTGCTTATTTTTACTCGTATTAAACAGTTGTAATTCTAACGATAACGACACTTTAAAGAAAAATAATACACAACAAGAAAAAGGTAGAAAAAAACGTGATTTAGATACACAAAAGCCTCAAGAAGAAAAAGAAAAAATCACTCTAACTCCCGATGAAGAAAAAAAGTTTAAGTCATTAACAACTGCTTTTAAATACACAATTGAAAAATTAGCCGATCAAGTACAAGGGTGCAATAATGAAAACAAAAGTAAATGTACCGACTTCTTTGATTGGCTTTCTACAGATATTCAAAAACAAAAAGAATTAGCCAATGCTTTTACTTCAGTTTATGACTTTTTAAAATCAAAGACAGGAGATGAGGATTTAGATACTTATATTAAAGGGGCAATTGACTGCCAAGTTGCTAACCGTGGCAACTGTAATCATAACAATAAATATGGAAATGGTAAAAACGATGTAGAACAATATTTTAGAGGCGTAGCTGGCGATATATTTAATAAAAATGGCAATGATGAGATTTATCAATGCCTTAAAGAAAAACTTTTAGATAATGGTGAAAATGGTCACTATTCTGGTCTCACAACCAATTGGCAAAACGAAAAGGATGATTAACCATATTATACCCATAGCAAAACCTCCCTATATTGGGGGGCTTGCTATGGAAGGATATCGCTATGGTCTATCGCTATGATGCGAATATATAATTAAATCTTTCTTCTTCTTTTAAAATAAGAAAGAATTTTAATATGCTTTTTTCATAAATGAGCTGCTTAAAATCCACAAAATTATTAAGCTTATCTATATCACTCAGTTTATTGTTTTTCTCTAGATAGTCTTTTATAATTTCCGCCCAAAACTTTGGTCTCTTAAGCTCGGCATTTTTATTAATAAATTTTGTCAAATCGTCTGAAATTTTTTTGTAATCATCAATATTGTTGGGGTCTATTTTTTCCATAAAGTCTATTTTTTGAATAATTATATTTAATTTGTCTTTTATTGTGGGGTCATTTATAGAATTTTTTATGTTAGACAATGCTTCTCTAAAAATTGCGTAACTGCGAAAATTAGCTTTTCTCTGTTCTAGATTAATATCTCTTTTCTGGACTTGAATAGTGTTGTTTTTTTGTTCTGAAATATTGCTTTTCTGATTTTGATTTATGTCTTGCTTTTGTTCTTGCTTTCGATTAACACCAACTTGCTTATTGGAAACATAATTTTCATAATTATTATCAATAGGCGCTGCATCGGTATCAACTTCACTTTTTATGCGAAGACAAGCAACTAAAGCATACCTTTTAAAATAAGTAATGGCTGATCCAACTTGTTGTGGCAATGTATTTACATTTTTAGAACCATTTTCATTGTTCCATTGTAAATTTTCTGTAAAAATTCGTGTATCAAATGATTCTCTATATCCAGTACTTTTACTGTAAAAAGTAGTTCTAATATAATCTATAACTTGACCATTTTTTCCCTCTACAGAGATTGGAAATTGCCTAAACATAAGGTCTAAATTGTGTTTTTTAATAACGTTTTTAATTTCTCTAACTATTTCGTTAAAATTCTGATACTTGTAGCCATACCCTTTAAGATTTTTATCAATCCCTGGTAAATTCATGATTAGAGTATCCATATCGTTTAAGAATTTTATTTCTGCTTGAATATTATTTTGCATTTCTTGAATATTAAAATTATTATTTTTTGAAACTTCTGGCATTTTAAGTTTCCTCCTTATTATGTTTACAAATAATTATATAGCAAAAACTATTTTTGACAATTTTCTTACAAAAATTTTTGCAAAAAGAAGTGGGACTTAACCAAACTCTCTTGTTAAAGAATCTCGTTAAGTACCCACTATATTCTTATTCTTCGGAAATTAACATAATAAGGTAGGCAACCCATAAAAAAGTTTCCCTACGTTATTTGTAGTATAGTCTAACTTAAACTTAAAATCAATTTATTTTCTTTAAATTACAAAAAGTGCATTTAATTAACAAAATTAATAATTAAAATCTAATATTTTTTAGAAAAGTCTTTACTTTTAAATCAAAATTATGCATTATAATAATTATTATTAATAAACATAATAAGGAGAAAACTTAAAATGACAGAAGTTTCAACCAATAAAAAAATCCCAAATTGCCACAACAAACACCAATACAAATTAATTGTTCTTATTTCAACACTAGCCTACATAAACAAAAAATATAAAAAATATACACAAAAAACCATACTCTATTACTTTAATGAAAATCTAAAACGAAATGATCTAGATACTACTACATTAAGAACATTGCAAAAATATCTTTACAAATTAGAAAAAGAATTTAACGTCACAACTAACTACTATAAACACATGGGGGTAAATTGTGGGACTGAAATTTACTATCACCTTAATTATGAAAAAAATGAGTGTCACTTCAAAATCAACCAATACTTTCAAGAAAAAAAACACTCTCGATTTAAATCGAGAGTTAATAACTACCTTAAAGACAAATTTCCAAAAAAGGGTAATGTAGAGTTGGGCGGGTGTTTAAGTAATAAAAATAATAAAAAAGAAGAAAGAAATAAACAGATAGAAAATTTTCAAGTAATAAACTATGGTAAAAAATGTAACTTCAAAGATAAAAGAATTCTTTCTATTGTCGTAAATTTAGATATTAGTAAAAATGAGAAAATTATAATGCTTAAAACCATAAAAAGAATTGAAATTAGACTGACAAAAGATAAAAATATACATTTTAACAAAATTTCTTTCAAAGAAAAGCAAAATAAATTGAAAGAAACTTTAAACAATACTCAAAAAGAATTCGAAAAAAACGGATATAATCCTGAACAATTGAAAATTTATTTCCAAAAAATATACGAAAACTATAAATTTAAGCCCCATTTTATAATTGAGTATCAAAAATATAGCGATTTAAGCAAAATAACGCGCAAATTAGAAAAATCAATTGAATTGAAAAAAGAAAATTCACAAAAAGATTATGAGAATTTAAAAACAAACATTTTCAATATCCTCATTGAGCGATTAAAAAATACGGCAAATATTGAAGTTTTAAAGCCAATTGTAAAAGACTATTTAAATAGTAAAAAGAAATTAGAATACAATAAAGTATTTAACACGTATTATAATGAATTATTAGAGATAATAAAAAATTCTTTGACGAAAGAAGAATTTAGCAAAAAAGTTATATAAGGATTAAATATGGAAGCTGCACCTGAGCCAATAAAAAAGGGTAAATGTAAAGTTGAGTGCAAAAATAAAGATAGATTTATAAAAATTGAGAAAGAAAGTGATAAAGCAATGTACCATACATCAATAATGATGGATTTATACAAATTTGGAGTTTATGAGAATAAAAAAAAGAGCAAAAAGAAAAGAATGGAATTTCGAGTGTCATTAAGGGCATTATTTAATGGGGAAAGAATTGTTCAAGAAACCCACTTATACCCCGAAAAAGAAGGGGATAAATTTTTAGGAATTTATTACGGCTTTAGAAAGCCGATAAAAAAGGCTTTTGTAAAGTATGAAGTAAACGGAAATAGAAAATCTTATGGTTTTGCAAGGGCATATTACATGGAAGTTAGATTTAAAGCAGGTAGCGTTTTTTTCTACTTTAAAGGATTATATCGCTTATTATATAGAGAGAGAATGAATAATCACTACAACAAAATATTATTTAGTATGTTTACAGATTTAGAAAAACAAGTATATGAATTTTATGGGAAAAAATACCCAGAACAAGGACCACTAACAAAATGGATAATAAAAAACCTAAAATAATAACAATTGCCAGTCTTAAAGGCGGTGTTGGCAAAAGTACAACCTCAATAATTCTTACCACTCTTTTGTCAAAGTCAAAAAAAATTCTTTTAATAGATATAGATACGCAAGCATCAATAACCAGTTTTTATTTCAATAAAATACAAAACAAAAATGTTAATTTAGAAAATTCTAATATATATGAAATATTAAAAGAAAGTGCTTTAGAAATAAGAGATGTTATTATTAATATTGATAATAATTTAGATCTAATACCCAGCTATTTAAGCTTGCATAAATTTAATCAAGAATCAATTCCATTTAAGGAATTAAGATTGAAAAAGAAGTTAGAATCTATACAAGACAATTATGATTATATAATAATAGATACTCCACCAAGTTTAGACTTCACTCTGACAAACGCTTTAGTAAGTAGTCAATATGTTTTAGTACCAATAACTGCTGAAAAATGGGCAGTTGAAAGTTTAGATCTTTTAGAGTTTTATTTAAGAAAAATAGGAACAAGTGCACCAATTTTTATATTGGTAACACGATTTAAAAAAAATAATACCCATAAACAACTACTAGACATTTTACAATTAAGAGAGGATTATTTAGGGATTATATCTGAAAGAGAAGATTTAAATAGGAGAATAGCAGAAAATGATAAATTTGATTTAGATAAAGATTATGTTTGTGAGTATAAAAAAATTCTTAAATGCTTTTTAAATAAGATGCAGGTTACGCCGTCTTTTGGATGGCGGATATAAAAAGGTGTTCTTATGGAAAAAAATTCCGACGCTGGAAAAAATATGAGGTGATTAATATATGAATATACAATTAAATAAAAGAAATTTATCTAATGATAACGATGATATGATTAGATATAAATCGTTAAAATCTCAATTAACGATAAATGTTAAATCTGAAATTTGTTCTAGATTAGAGACAATGAAAATTTTAAAAGAGATTAAAGATAATGAATATTATAAACTTGATGGATATAAAAGTTTTGAAGATTTTACAAAAGACTATAAACTAGCAAAAACACAAGCTTATGATTATTTAAGAATTGCTAATGCTATAGAAGAGGGAATAATAGAGGAAGAATTCTTAGTACAAAATGGATTTAGACAAACTCTTTTTGTGCTAAGAAATAAAGAAAGTATAACAATAAAAAAGTCCAAACAAAATTGGATAAAACCCCTAAGATTTCAACTTAAAAAACAAGAAAGCTATGATTTTTATAAAAAACATGCAAAGTTTACAAGTTTTATGATGGATGAGATTTTTGAAAATCAAAAGGATTTTCTTAATAAGCTTTTTAAAAAATATAAACAATTAAAAGGATAATAAAGGGATTTTATGAACAGTTTAGCGTACAGAACATACAACATAGAAAGTATTAAAAATGAATTTTTAAATATGGGTTTTAGCGCGGAGGCAATAGATTTTGTTTTTCTTCATAATGATAATTACAACTTTGAAGTTTTAAAAGAGAAAATAATTGATGTAGAAAAAAATTTAAATATCAAAATAGACAACGTAGAAAAAAATTTACGAAAAGATATATCTATTTTAAATACTAAAGTAGATAATGTGGAAAAGAATTTACGCAAAGATCTTAACATGGGAAACAAACTAATGCGTTTTATGATATTAACAGCGGCAATTCTTGGGCCAATTTTAAATGCTTTATTTGTGAGATATTTACAATTCATTAAATAATGAAATAATAATTATCTTTTTTAAACGGCATTATAATACCATTTAATATTACTAAAAAGGAATATTATATTTTTGATCTTTTATAAATTAAAACTTGTTTAAACTTTTTAACAATAGAATTTAAATTAGTTTTTATTTGGTAAAAAGACAAATTGATTTCAATTCTAAATTGAATTATGATTAATTAGTAGAATTATTTTTATAATAAATTCTGCTAAACCCTTGACTTTATTAAAGTCTCTTGTTAAAAGACTTTAATAAAGTACCCACTGTTTTTTACAAAAATTTTTACAAATAAATTGACAGCAGCTATTTTTGTTATATATTGTCAAATAACGTTGATTGCATAAACATCAACGAAGGTTATTTATTTAGAATTTTCCAAAAAATCAGTAGTGGGAATTTATGGAATTTATTTCGTAATAGATTTTCTATAAGTTCTCCATATTATTCTTTACAAAAAATTTTTTATAAAAAACTTGACAAAAATAGTTTTTGTTATATAATCTGTAAACAGATTATATTTTATGTGTATTTTTCCGAATGTCTGTTGATTTTAGGTTTAGACATAAAATTAATTTTTTAATTTTTAGGTATTGACATTTTAGTGGGACTTAACCGATTTTCTAATAAGAGAACTTGGTTAAGTCCCACCGGTTTTAAGAAAAATTTGACAAAAACTAATTTTGTTATATAATATATATAGCTAAAAATAATGTTGTAAAAATCAAAATTAATCTGATTGGGTTGGGACTTAACAGATTTTCTAATAAAAGAATTTCGTTAAGGCCCACTTCTTTTTTTACAAAAATTTTTGTAAAAAAATTGTCAAAAATAGTTTTTGCTATATAATTTTTTATAAATCATAAAAGGAGGAAACTTAAAATGACAGAAGTTTCAAAAAATAATAATTTTAATATCGAAGAAAATATTTATGGAGTATCTAAAATGAGGAATTTTGAGCAACAAAGTTTTATTGGCTGTGAAGTGTTTGAAGAAACCCCAAATATTGTTGTGAAAGAAAAAGGTAAATTGAGCAAGACAGGTAAAAAATTGCCCGGAATAAGCAGTCAAGAGTGTTTTAAATTTAATCGTAGTATTGATTTTAGCGAGCAAAGAAACAAGCTCAGTAGATACGGCGCTAGTGAAGCGGGAACTATTCTAATTGGCGGAGCTAGTCTTAAAGACTTAATGATAAACCGTGTGCTTAAAGATTTTGGTATGAGTATACCTTTTGAAGAGAATTTATACATGCTCAAGGGTAAAGAGTTAGAAAATTTATGATTTAGAGAGTTTGTTAAAGCACGTGGCGATAATATTGATATATTGTACAAAAATAAATATGCCAACGGTGTTGATAAATATAATTATTTTAAAAAAATAGATGATTTAAAAAATTTAGTAGGGGCAACAATTGATGGATGGTTTATAAATAAGGAAGGGAATATAGAACTTTTAGAGATTAAGAGTAGTGACTCTAATTATATGAGTAGTGCCATTGAAGAGTACCATAAAAATGGTAATTTTTTAAGTAGTAAGTATTTTTTCAAATATTATGTGCAAGCACAAATGCAGCTAGCATGTACCGGACTTGAGTATTGTAATATATTCTTTTTGATAGATGCTGCACCAGTTAACTGTAGGATAAGAAGAAATGACGCTTTAATATCAAAAGTTTTTAAATTTATTAATAAATGTAATCTTGAAATTTTTGCTTTAACTGTTGCAGTGCATAACAAAAATGGTAAAGATTTAATAACCGAAAATGACCCCGAAAATAGCGCTTTTAAAAATTTTGTTGAAGATTTAGTAGTAAAAAGTGATTTTTATTGATCGGGGGTTGAGTTTGACTGGGTAAATGAATTTGTAGAGTATGTTGAGTGTATAGACCTCGAGATTAAGACTGATCAGTCAGCTTTAAATCTTGAGAATGGCCTTATTGAGATTGAAAATTTAAAATCAGAATTAAATAAAATTCAAAATGAAAACAAAAAAAGAGAAAAGCCTATAAAGGATTTACTCAAGATTAAAATTGACAAGATTTTGGAGGAATATCCACTGATTAATAGCAGCGTAAATTATAGATTTAAGGAATTTATATTCAATTATGACGCTAAGAAAAGGGCAATAGTAGATAGATTTACTGAACTTTCTTCAATAGGCCGTAAAGCCTTTTTCCCAAGCAGTATAAGTAATATGTCGTATGTGAATAGTGTCCCCTTTTGAGTGGGGGCACTAAAATAAAAGAATTAAAAAAATAAATTAAAATCGGAGGTTTAATTAATGAATATTGGTAAAATAAAGCAAAGTAATAAGGGTTTAATAGTAGAGATACAAAAATGGGGTTGCTATTTCTTGTGCCTACATTACTATACAAGTGTACTTAAGAAGATGGAATTTGACGGTTTTGATATAAATGCAGCGTATTACAGATTTTTAGGGCTTGATTATATTAGAAGCAATTGTTTTATTAAAAATCCATGTATGATACTTAATTACTATGGAATTAGAAGCAGCGTGAGATATGAGGCTTTTAATTATTTTGGGACTGCTAATGAGTTTGAAATTAGTGAGGTTAAAATTAAGGGAGTTGCTGGATTTCACTTTATTACTACAGAAAGACAAGAGATATTATACGATTCGCTTAATTTAAAACCCCGCGGAAAAGAATTTAAAGTAACTTCAAAACGTATATTTAGGCTAAAATAGCCCTGCTATAGCTTTAAGCTATTTTTGGCTAATTTATAAGCTTGAATTTTGTTGGCAGAAGAGAGCCCATAGATATTATCAATTTCATGTGTTGAAGAATATTTCATAAGTTCTTTAATTTGAAAAGAATTGTAGCCATTGGCTTTTAAATTTGAAATAAATAAATTTCTACATAAATGAGGTGATTTATTCGCTTTAAATCCTGATTTTTTAAGAAGATTTTTGAATTTTTTAGAAATATGGGTAATGTCAATTTGATTATCTTTAAACTTATGTTTGGTTTTTTGGAAAAGATAAGTTCTCCTAGTATCAAGATTTTTTTCTTCGAAGTGATTTTTGTGTGCCGTTTGAATAGCGTCGAATTCTTTTGAGTTAATGACAATTTCTCTAATACAGGAGACATTTCGTTTTTTAGCTACATTTACTTTTATGTTATAAAAAATTTCTCCAGTTTTTTCAAATAGAGGGGTTATGTCTTGCATTTTTACTTTTCTAATTTCAGTGCCCCTGCATCCACTTATTGAAAGTAGATATACAAACCAGCCAGATATTGGATCAGTTTGTTTTAATTGTTTGATACATTTTTCGATTATTTTACTAGTTTTTGGAGTTAAGTAGAATTTGGGGGTTGGTTTTAGATTTTCTTTTTTATTTTTAGTTGAATTTTTTAGAGTATTTTTAAGAATTTTATTTTCATCTATTACTTTTTGATAATCTTTTATGAGTTTCAAGATTAAATCTGTAGAGTCTTTATTTAAATTAAGATAATTATTAAAGTCCATAAAACCTCCTCCTTAAAAGTATTACTTTTGAATTAAGTAAAAGTAATAAAAATAGATCTAAATTACAATTTACATTTTACCAAAAACTTAAAATTTTCGTCAAATTTTGTTAGCTCTCATTGTATTTGAAATATGAGCTGTAGAGTGGCTGTAATAAGTGGAAGTGGCAATTTTTAAGGGGGACACCCAAGAAAGATATTGTACTTTGGGTGATATATAGCAAAGACTCTGAAATTTAATTTGTATGTGTTTTGCAATCTTTTGTAGTGAGTCAGGCATTTGCAATGGAGAGATTTTCAGGAGTTGATTAAAATTACATTTGAGTTTTGTTAATATGTAACACAAAATGTAACAAAATCAATTATTTAAATCTTTAAAAAAATTGTGTATACTAGATATTGCATTATCTTTGAGATTAACGGAGTAACTTATGATGAAAAAAATGTTGATTATTTGTGCTGTTTTTGCATTGATAATTTCTTGTGAGAATTTTACAAGCACAAGTAGTTCAAATGAGCAAGTAAGTGGTGATGAAATAAAATTCTCTCAATTTACTGTAAAAATTAAAAATAAAGATAATAGTGGTAATTGGACAGGCTTGGGAGATTTAGTTGTAAGAAAAGAAGAGAGAAGAAAAGGAGAATATGGTATCGGCATTGGGTTAAACAATACTGATCAAGGAGGCGGGCACAGTTCCACATTCTTTGAAGTAGAAGAATTAGAAGTTAATAACTTTGTAAAAGCAATGACTGAGGGTGGATCATTTAGAACTAGTTTGTATTATGGATATAATAACGAACAAGGTCATACAAGCGGTATCCAAAATAAAGCGATAATAACAAAGATAGAAACTATTAATGGTTCTGAGCATGTTACATTTTTAGGAGATAAAATCAAAGAAAGTTCAGGAGATAAAACTGCTGAATATGCAATACCACTAGAAGAGCTTAAAAAGAATTTAAAATAAAATTTCAAACGTAGGGGATATTATTAATGAATAAAAAAATGTTTATTGTCTGTGCTGTTTTTGCACTGATAAGTTCTTGTAAGAATCATGCAGATTTAAAGCAAGGTGTAGAAGATTCAGTTAAAAATACAGAACAACAAATTAAGGGATTTTTAGATATAAAAAAAGAAGAGTTGAATGAAGGGCTTAAAAACCCAGGATCAGAAGTTTCTGTAAAAGTTCAAAAAAAAATAATTCAAGCTGATGAACCACAAGGGCAAGTTCAAGAACAGGTAGATCAAGAAGTAGAAACTTTGAAGAAAAAAATAGAAGAATTAAAGGAGAAAATAGAGAAAGCTGATGATAAAACTTCTCTTAAAGCATATTGTGAGTATGAAAAAGAAATAAAAAAGTTAAAAGAAGAATTAGAGAAAAAATTAAAAGATAAAAAGGAAGATAAAGAAAAACTTGAAAAGGAATTAGAAACTCTTAAGAAAACTTTGAAGGAAAAAATAGAGAAAAGAAAAAAAGAATTAGAAGCGGCTCAAAAGAAATTTCAAGAGTATAAACAGCAAGTTGAGAGTGCAACTGGACAATCTGAGGGGCATCGAGCTGGAAACCAAGGGAGAGTTGGGGCACAAGCTTGGAGTGAGGCTCAAAAATTAGGGTTAAGGGTAGGTAATTCTAATAATGATGATACTGATACTAGTGATATGTCTAAAGGAATAATAGATAGTGCACTTAAAAAGATTGAAGAAGAACTTAAAGAGATTAAAGAAGAGTATGAAAGTTAAGAAAAGAAAAAGTATAAAAAATGGTTTTCAAAAGCATAAAATATGAGAAACAAGACTAATAAAAAGTCTTGTTTTCTTTTTTAGAGAATTTTTAACTAAAAATAACAAAATTAATATTCAAAATATTATGTTTTTGATATATTATTATGGATAATATGTATGTTAATAAAGTTTCAGATTTTTATGATATTTTAGATCAAGAGACAAAAAAGGAAATATACATCGCTTATGAAATAATAGATAACCCTTTGGGCCCCACCACAAAAGAATTTATTAAAGGGGTTTTAAAAGATAGATATCTAATAGGAAAATATATAAGTTTCAGAAATGTTGAGATTAATTATAGCTACAAGGAAGGAATGCTAGAAAAATGTTTGGAAAAATTAGGAGAAGATAGATCCATTTGTTTTTTGTTTTTTATTGGTGATATTTTTTATCAGATAATACGAAAAGTATCAAAACGAAACCAACCACATGTGATTGAAAAATTTAAAGATATGTTATTTATGAGCATGCACTACTATGACAAAGGAATTTTCACAAGTAATGATTTTATGAAGGAAATGAAATATTTTTACAAACTTATAAAGTCAAGGAATAACAAAGTGCAATAAATTAGCAAACTACTGTTCCTAAATCAATAAAAGCCAATAAATATTAAATACTCCCCAATAGATATCAAGAAATTATCAGTTTATGTTAACAATTCATCAAATTGCTTTACTATTTAGAGTAACAATTTGTTAATTTTGTTACTCTAGGAAACTATTTTTGAAAAAAGTTAAACGGTCTTTTGATGATTATGTTGTCTATTTTAGAGAGGGATTATTGGATGATAGAGAAATAGCAGCGAAACTTGGAGTTTCCAGGGTAAATGTGTGGAGAATGAGACAAAAATGGGAGAGTGGGGAAACTTTTGTTGGCGAGAATTCTGGTGTAACAATTAGTGAGGATACTTTTGAACACTTTATGACACAAACTTTTAAATCTCGAGCTAAAGCTATAAAAATTAAGGGCGAATTAGATTTAGAGCGCTCCAATTTAGAATTGGGATTTATACGAGCATTTAAACAATATTCTAGCATTAAACTTGCTAGTATGCATTCAAAAATAAAAGATTTACAATCCGAAATTGCCTTTTTAAGCAAAAAATGTAATAAGAAAAATGAAAAAGATTTTAATGAAAAAATGAGTTTATTAAAAAATGAGCTTAATAATTTTATAAAGGAATGTGCAATTAGAGAAATGGGGCTTTACTATGAGTGTATGAAAAAGCTAACTTCTGCTCATGAAGTTGAGAATAAAAATAACTTTAAAATTAGTGAGAGGTACAAGTGAATATATACGAAACAGAATTTTTTAAAACACTGCAAAAGGAATTCAAAAGAGAGCTTGGATTTGATATATCTAAATTAATAAAGTCAACCCCCCCCTTGGCTAATTTTGATAAATTTGAAGAGAAATATTTAACCTTAAAGCAAAAGAGTGTGATAAAAAGTATCCAAAAGAACAACGAAAAGAAAATTATACTCAGTGGTGGAATAGCTAGTGGCAAAACGTATCTTGCATGTTATTTATTTCTCAAGAGTTTACTTACAAATAAAAAGTTATACTCTAGTGATACCAATAATTTCATCATAGGGAATTCTCAACGCTCAGTTGAAGTTAATGTTTTGGGGCAATTTGAAAAGCTATGCAAACTTTTAAATATTTCTTATATTCCCAGACATAGGAACAATTCATATATATTGATTGATTCACTGAGGATTAATTTATACGGTGGGGATAAGGCAAGTGATTTTAAAAGGTTTAGGGGTAGTAATTCAGCACTTATTTTTGTAAATGAGGCTACTACTTTACATAAGCAAACTTTAAAAGAAGTGCTGAAAAGACTTAGATGTGGGCAAGAAACTATTATTTTTGATACCAATCCGGATCATCCAGAACATTATTTTAAAACCGATTATATTGATAATACAGCAACTTTTAAGACATATAATTTTACAACTTACGATAATGTTCTGCTAAGTAAAGAATTTATCAAAACGCAAGAGAAACTCTATAAAGATATACCCGCATACAAGGCAAGAGTTTTGCTAGGAGAGTGGATAGCAAGCACTGACTAAATTTTCACAGAAATTAATATTATGCAAGACTATGTGTTTATTAACCCGATAGCATATTTAGACTCAGCGTTTAGTATTGGAGGTGATAATACCGCTTTATGTGTTATGGAGAGAGTTGATGATAAGTATTATGCTTTTGTATTTCAAGATAAACGACCGGCCATTGATCCTTATGTTATGAATATGTTCAAGACCGTATTACAGAATTTCAATGTACATACGCTTTACTTAGAAGATAGGGATAATACTAAAGGTTCTGGAGGATTGACGCGTGAATATATGACTCTTAGAAAGAATATGAGTCAATATTTCAGAATTGCTCCAGTTAAGCCAAAGTCTAATAAGTTTAGTAGAATAGCGTCGTTAATTACACCTTTTACCTATAAAAAACTTTATATTGCAAAGTATAGTAGTTCTACTGTATTTAGATATTTACGCTTATAAAGGGGATAATAAAACCCCCGATGATGCGCTTGATGCAATATCTGCTGCATATTTGATGCTATCTTTAGGATATAAAGATAGCATTGTCCATTTTGGCAATCAAAAATTTACAAAA
>NZ_CP179553.1:0-43723 GCF_033969665.2 Borreliella sinica
GTACAACATAGCAGTAAATTAAATAAGAATAAATAAAAAGTTATTTAATAAGAAGTAATAAAATGTGTAATTTAAGAAAAGCAAAATTAGTAGATAAAATAAATCCATTAGAATTATATAGATACTCAATATTTTTTAGAAATTACATAGAAAATGTAGCAGAAGATTGCCTTAAGAACGGAATTGTTCTTGAGAGTACTGTTAAAAATGTTAGTGGGGCAGAACTTTCTCGACTAAAGGTGCAGCTTAAGAATGCGCTTCTCAATTGTATTATAAGCTACCGTTTTCATGGAATTGGATATATTTTAGTAAAAACCAAAGATTTAATATTAGACCTTGAAAATCCCGTTAATATAGAGCTACCTATTAAATTTGAATACCTTGATTATGAATATGTAAGGGATTTGGGAGATAACTTTGATTATGTAACTTACAAAGTAAAAACTATTAATAAAAGCAATTCTTTTGGCACAGTCAACATACACAAGAATCGACTTATAATCTACGAAAACTTTGATTATATCTTAAAAAGATATGTTCCGTGTTATACAGAAAGTTTTTTGCTAGATATTTACTTATTTGAGAAGATATACGTTGAAATAGAAAAACGTATTGAAAATCACAATTTTTTATTTTACAAAGATGAGTCTTTAGTACAGCTACAAGATGCACTCTCAAGCGCGACAACTTCTTTGAGCTCTCTTACACAAAACAGCAATAATGAGAAAGGAAATAGTTTTTTATCTTCCTTTTTAAAGAAACAAAATACAAACAATCACAGTAAAGATATTTCTAATTTACGCAGTCTTAATGACTCATTGGCGAATGAACTTGCTAGGCTTAAGAACAATCTAAATAATGAGGGAATGTTTTATACAGCTACCCCTAGCGCTAGTTTAGAAGTTATTAAATATGACCTTACCTATTTAAAGGAGGCTTTAGCATTAATTAAGGCAAAAATCGGTGCTGATACTAAGGAGCCTTTAACCAGAAGTTTCAATGAGCAGGCTAAAGGACTTGGAAGTGATGGTAAAGGCGATAGGAGCAATTATTATGATTTTCTAAAAGGCGTACAAGAACAAGTTGAGAATTCTTGTAATTTAAAGCTTAATAAGTATTTTGGCCTTGCTATGAAGTTCAATTCACTAATTATGTTGAGCGAAGATCAAAAGGTAGAAAGAGACATTAATCTAATTGAGCTTTATAGCAAATATAACGAGCTAATACAAAGCAGTTCTTTTAGTAATGAGGAGCGAGCTTTTTTAAAAGAAAAATTATTCTCATTTTGAGAAAAGGATTAAGAAAAGGAGTTGAAAAGTGATAGAAAATGAAAAAAAAGAAATAATTGATGAGAAAGTTCAAGAAGTACAGCAAGTTAAATCTAATACTAAAGTAATAAGCGCTGAGGAATTTGAAGGGTATATGCGCCTTAAAAAGCAAGCAAATGCAAAACCCAAAGAGATAAATCGTGATTTAAGTATAAATGAGCGAATAGCAAAAGAACTTGCTGAGGTTCAAGAAAGAGAGCGTGCTACAAAGCAATTATTACTAGAGGCGGATCGTATAAATGAAATTGATGCACTTGCAAAAGCGCATCTCAGCAGCCACTTTAATAAAGAAGCCCTACTTGCAAAAGGATACGATCTAGAAGGCATTATGCAGGCGCAGCGCAGAGAACTTGTTCGCAAGTTTGTCCCAATTGAGCAAGTAAAAGCTATTTCCAAAGTATTAGACATAAACCATATTGATGGAGAGATACTAGAGCAACTTGTCTCTTTGGCTAAAGTGAATATCAAATTGAGAAAAAATGCTAATAGCAATTCTTCTTCTGTTGACTCTATTAAGGGTAATATTTTTGCTAAATCAGAAGAGAGTGCAAGTTTACTGGATCCAAATTTTGTTCCAATAAATTTCATGGAGTTTGTACAAGCTTTAATCAATACTCATAAGCAAAATCGAGTTCAATATTATGAAAATTTGAAAAGAAGTAAAAGAGTGAATGTTGCATAAAGGAGTTTTTAAATGGCTGGTACAGATATAACAAAAATTAAAAATACTAATAGTAATTCTTCTTCTATTGACCCTATTAAGGACAATATTGTTGCTAAATCCGAAGAGAGTGCAAGTTTGCTGGATCCAAATTTTGTTCCAATAAATTTTAAGGTGTTTAAACAAGCTTTAGTCAATACTTACAAGCAAAGACGAGTTCAAGTTTATGAAAATTTGAAAAATGAAAGAATAAATATTTCGTAAAGGAGTTTTTAAATGGATGGTACAGATATAACAAAAATTAAAGAAAAATTTGATAAAAAAGTTGCCGAAATTAAGGCATTAATGAAAAACCCACAGTATGACGCCGCTTTACTAGGCAATTCTATTGAGTTTAGAGACAAAAATCTAATTTACTCGAATTCTGATGGAGTTCGAACTAGCAGTAAAGACAAGATAGAAAATTATCATGCTAAAGGATATCCCTATAAGCGGGGAGTAAAGCTTAGTTTTAGTGCTGATGGTGCAACAGAACTTGAGGTTGAGGCTGGAGGTGGCGATGATTTATACGGAGTATGTATCGATATAGATGAATTTACCGGTATAGCAACTGTAATTCCAATTACAAATAATTTTGAAGGTTATTTAGTATTTAAGAAACCGGGAAGTGATATAAAGCCGGGTGATAAGTTGCATTTTAACCAAAACGGAGAACTTGAAAAGACTAATGGTGCGAATAAAACTATTAATGCTATAGCACTCTCAAAGGCACATAAATTATCTGAAGAATTATATACAGGACTTGTTAGTGTTTTTGGAAATAGAGCCACACAAGGGTAATTAAATGGCTGTGAAAGGTAAAGGGCAAGTTTCAGGACCCGGTGTTGATGATAATTTACAATTGGGCTTAGAAGAAGTTCAAGAAGCTTCTGCACCAGCCAGAGCTCGACGTCAAGCAAGAAGTGTTGATGATGCACAAGGGGTGGACCCCTATTTAACCTCAGCAAAAGAACTTGACGATATTCTTTTGAAATTTAAAAAATATTCGAAATCGATCAGTTCAATTGAAAATAAAGCTTTTAGCAGTTCGAGTGGTTGTTTTAAATCGAAAAATGAGTTGGTTGATGCATATACATTTTCCTGTTCAAGTTATGCAGACAAAATAGAAGAATATTTTTATGACCCCGAAAAGAGTTTTCCATACAAGCGTGGAGTAAAACTTGTTCCAAAAGAAAGCGCTATATATGTTGAAACTAGTTCAGATACTGATATTTACGGTATATGCGTTGATGTATGTGAGTTTAGTTGTACTGCATATGTTTTGCCGATTACAAATAATTTTGAGGGATATCTTGTCACAAGAAATCCAAGTATAAAAGCTGGGGAAATATTAGATATTAATAATGATGGGGTGATTATTAAAGCCGGTGGTGGGCCACCGATGTACATTAATACATACTCACTTTCTGATTCATTTACAATCAATTTTAAATCAGAAGAAGAGATTAAGGATGAAAATCGTAAGCAAGATTATGCTATTAATTTGGTAAAAGTTACAATTTTTGGCAATAGAGCTTATGAGAAAACAGTGGTATCCGATAGTTAAAAAATAAAAGGAGATAATTGAATGGCAGAGAATACAACTCAATTAGCAAAAGAGTACCAAGAAAAACGAAGTAAACTTCTCAAGTTTATGAAAAATCCACAGCATGATACCGGTTTACTTTCTAATTCTATTGAGTTTAGAGATAAAAACGTACAATTTTTTGCTTCTGGAGGTACTAGGACTAGTGGTGTTGACAAATTGGAAAATCATCCACTTTTAGGGTATCCATATAAGCGTGGAGTCAAGAGAGTTATTCAAGAAGAAAAAAAGGATGAAATTCACTATGAGCCCCATGTTAAGGCCGGAGGTGGTGAAGATTTATATGGAATATGCATTGATGTAGATGAGTTTAGCCAAACAGCTACTATTGTTCCAATTACTAATAATTTTGAAGGGTATTTGATAGCAAAAGATGCTACACCCAAAGCAAAAGATAAGCTTTTTTTCAATAAAGACGGTGCTCTAGAAAAGGTTTCTGGGGGAAATAAAGCAACTGTTAATGCGATAGCGTTATCTGATGCAAAAAAAATTAGCAATGATGCTTATTTAATAAAAGCATCGGTATTTGGAAATAGAGCTAAAAGTTCAAATTAAAAAATAAGGAGGTTTAAAATGTCATTATATGATGAAAATTATTATGCAAAAGCTGTAGCAAATATCATAGGGGAGGTTGAAGATCCCATACATTATAAATGGTTTTCACTCGAACAAATTGAGGATGTTGATCTTCAGATGGGGTACGACAAAACTGTAAAATGGGATGCATTTTTAAATGCAAATCCCACAACGATTGCTAATGAAGTTAACACTATCTCAACTATTGGGTTTAGTTCTGAAGTAGTTAGACTAAATTACTTGAGACTGTAATATAAATTCAGACACTTAAAGCAATCGTCTGAAAAATTTTACACTTCGGGCTCATACACTGGCGACATTAATAATAATGTACTTCCTTTTGCTCAAGCTTATAAACTTGCAAGTAACAAAATTATACACCCTATTGATCATTTTGTACTAACCGGAACTGTTTCAATTCAAAAGGACGGAAAAAATCAAAAACGTTTACTCCCTAATATGTACGGACTACTTAATATGCCCGAACAAATAAAAGAAGAAGTTGCAAGTGGCGATAAAGACAAAATGGATAAAATATTTGAAAAAATTGAAACAGGTCTTTCAAAGCTAGAACCAGGTAGAAAATTTTCTACCCCCATGATGGTAATAGTTGACCCAATAACTTCATTGAAATTGGTAAAGCCATATGTAATAGGACAAGCTGTTCCATCAACAAGCGAGAAATGGGGGGATGTTCTGATTCGAGTTATTAGAGCTATTAATAATCGAAAAAATGTTTACATTGAAACTTTAAATTTACTACAACATCAAATACTTATTTACCCATTAAACCCCGCACTTATAAAATTTAAACCTAGTAAGTACATGTTGCCTATGCCGAATGAACAAGTTGATACAGACTCAACTTATATTGCTCATTCATACATTGATTTTGTTTTAGGCGGTCTACTTGCTACTAAGAATACTATTTTGCAAGTTAATATTAAGCAAAGTTAAAAAGATAAAGTAAATAAATGAGCGAACAAAAAGACTTGTAAGTACAAGCTGAAAATGAAGAAGAATTCTTAGCAACAAAACTTCATTCTCAAGTGTTATTGCTATGTGGATACATCCAAAATGTTATCAGAACTAACTTATAAGGTTATCGGATGATTATTACCTTAGACATAATCGTAAATCATTTAATTCAAATATTTAGAGCTTTTAAAGCCTATGCAACTGAAAATAATTTTGAGTGCGATATTATCAATACTTACAATCACCCATATCTTTCAAAAATTACAACCGCTAGCTCAAATATAATAGCTTTGAAATTTGATGGTACAGAAAATCTATTTGATCATAACTCTAAAGCTGGTGCATTTTATGAGAATGCCTTAGAATTCAGCTTAAATTTTCAAATATTCATTATTGCAGTAGTGTTAAATGCTAAAGATTTTGATGCTAATTCAAGGATGTTAATACTTTACAGTATGCTTAGCGAGTTTTTACACAATAAGACTCATAAGTACACGTTAGAAAATCAATCTCAACCCGAATATGTAAGCAAAATTAACTTTTATATTTATCCAACATCTAATATGCAAACAGTTGGGCTCGTGAATTTAGGTACAAAATATAGCAACCATGTGTACAGTGCGTCTGCAGCATTTAATGCTAGTGTAAAAGCAACAGAAATTTTAAAGGAGGGTCACAAAATTGCCGCAAGATACCATTAGCGTAAGTTTGGTTAACTCTAGTGTTCAAGCCAACACGCCCAATTATTACAAGCCACTTTTGGTTTACAAAACAACCAAAATCAAGGTTAAAAAAGATATTGTTAATTACAAAACATTAGATCTAACTGTTAATAACTATGAAAAAGAAATTCAAACTTTAGAAAAAGAAAATGACAATGGTGAAGACCAGTTTGGAAAAGAAAAAACACTCTTAACAACCGCAATGAAAGATTTTTTCAGTTCCGCTGAAGAGTCTACAAAATCCGCTATTCTTTTCATATATAAGGATAAACCCGAAGAGTTAAAAAATTATCTAAAAGTACATAGACACTCTTTTGTTGTGCTTATTAATACTGAAAATGATAATTCGGATGATGGACTAAAAATTTACAAATATGATTATGATAAGTTTAAAGTGTCTTCAACTTTTTAGTTTGTGTTCTCAACTAAAGAACAAGAAATAAAAGAACTGTTTAAGGATAAAGGCGATATTGAGAAAGAAAGAAATATTGTCGTTTATTCCAACAATAAAGATAATTTACACCTTAAATTTGTAAGCGCATATTTGCACCAAGCAAGCATTTTTCACGCTGTTAATCCTTATGGGATGCCATTAGCTGCTAAACCACTACTTGACAACACTGTAATTGGAAAGTTAAGAACTGCAAAAATTAACTTTTACGCACTTCTTAATGAAACTGGACTTGATGGTATATCTGCTTTTAAGGAGGGAGTTGATCTAGCTGGAAAATCAATAGATGAGATTTTTACTTACCACTACATAAAAAATGAGGCTATTGTTGAGCTTATTCGAATTTGGAATAAAAATAATAGACAAAACAGTAAATTATCTGCACTACAACTTGGTGGCGCTAGAGATAATGCCTATACTTCAGCAATTGAATGCCTGCTTAAACGGTTTATAGATAGGGGACTACTTGTAGAATACAAGGACTTAAAGCTTACCCTATCAGGCACCAAACAGCTTAAATTAGAACTTAGCGTGAATATTACTTACAACTTTAGTATTAATACTGCTACTTTAGTGATTACTTCTCAAGATATAGTTGATTATCAAAATAGTTTAAACGTATAAGGAGTTAAAATTATGCAATTTTATGATTTAAGGGAAGTTTACTTTTCAATCGGTGGTATACAACTGCATAGTGGCAAACTTGAGCTTACAAGCGAGCCCACAACAAGAGCGGTGGTTAGCACTGAAGATAAAGGATTTCCTGTAATAAGCTTACGAGATCCCAAAACAATAACTTATATTTTTAACATTGAAGTTACCGTGGGTAGTCACGATTATATTGCGTTAACTGAAATTGCAGATAATCAGTTTTATAACATGGATGTTAGCAAATATGATAAAATGCTCGACTTAGCCTTCAATGATAGAATTGCTACCAAAATTATTTCTAACTATGCAATTTTTACTGAAGAACCGTCAAGGAATTATTCGGCTGAGGCTGAAAAAGTGACCTTTGAAATTAGGGCTATTAATTGTCAAAAAACAAAACCAAACAAAAGCTAAAAGGAGAATCTTTATATGATAATGCGATATAAAATGAAAATTTTAACTAAAAATAAAACATATGAATACCCACTTAAAGTATTACCAGTCTATGAATGGGATAGAGTACTTGGATTTAATCAAAGTGAAGCATTAATATTTTTTATCAAAATGACGATATTCATTTTGATAAACATCATTTTTACATACTTAGCGCAATTGGCCCGAAAACTTTAAATTTAATTTCTGACACTGTTAAGATAAAAGCAAATAGTAGAATTGAAATAGCTAACCAAACAACTAGCTTAAAAAATATTCTAGATAATATACTCAGCGCTATTAATAATATAAACGTAATAGGAGACTCGGTGATTGATAAAGTAAGTTTAACAGCAGCAACTTCTAGAATTTCTACTGATATTAACAATTTATTTAAGTAATTTTTGCTAAATATGGTATAATTACTAGTATGGATTTAAGAATTGGTAATAATTTTGAATTGGTATTTAATAATGATTTTTCGCTTGTTGATGGAATTGACGAGCAAAAACAAAAATTGTTTATATTCCTAAAAACCTTAAAGGGTAGCCTAAGTTATTCTCCTCATTGGGGACTGGACTACTTCTTACTTTTAAAACCGTTCAAGATTAACAATTTTCAAGCCGTGAAAAATTATTTTCATGAAATTTCTAAAGAACTTAACTTAGATATAATAAATATTTCTATTTTTGTAAAAGACCAAAAAGCACAAATATCCTTTTTTTTCTCTGGGGATATTTTAAATATGGAGTTTAATTTATGAGCATTGTTTTTGACTCTGATTTTGGTATTCTAAAGCGTACAATCAAGGATATAGTAAGATCAAAAAGGGAATATCTACGCTCAAATTATGGAATTAACATTGATGATAGTAACAGCTCAATTTACAACATTATTGCATATTCTTTAGCATTAATTGAAGAAGAAATAATCAGTGAACTTAATCTCTTTTTTTCTAAAATGAAACCCGGTGGCACCTATTGGACTGCAATTGAAGAACACATTTCTTCTAAAAACACAACTTACAGTGCAGTTAGGGCTGCTCTACTTAATCTTAATGGAGTAGAACACGTAAATATAAAAAGTTCCGCTGGTAAAGCTAATATATATCTAATTCTTAAAGAAGATTTACTAGACGCTGGTAAATCTACTATTAATAATCCAGAATTTAAAGCTAAACTTCGGGAAACATTATATCTTACAACCCCTAGTGGCACTTTACTTGAGGGAGATATAGAAATTGATGGACTCAACTCAACTGGACAACTTAAATCTTACAAAATATCCCTAGGCAAAAGAAAATATGTTTATATGAAGGCAAAGTATAAACTTGATCTTAAAAACTATCTTTACTTAAACATAGACTCTCAAATTAGAGATATATATTCTCGGATTATTTCAAATAACTATTCTGATATGGGAATTAGCTTTGAATATCAAGACTTTTTTGCTCCAGTTAATGAAGTAAAGGGAATTAAGTTTATGGAAATTACAGCCTGTGTTAAAGATACAGACACTGAAAGTATTTCAAAAATCAGTGATAGTGATTTTAAGAAAAACGAAGATATTGCCATTACTGATGATACAATACTGCTTTTCAACACAACTGAACGACTACTTATTAACATTGATACTTAAAAATTATGAAAATACCTAATTTTTTGAAAGACACCAAAATTCAGAAATTTTTACGTACAGAAACTGAATACGCACAACAACTTCTCAATGAGCTTAGGTTTCTTAATTCTAACCTTATAACCATTGATGCAAAAGAGAATATAAAATCACGATATGTTGCTATATGGATATCTCAAGTCCTGTCGATTTTCTATGCAAAAACTCAGACTCTACAAAGTATTACAAGCAATATCAATAGTGTTATTTTTGCTTTACGACATATTGGCACTGATGAGTCGTTTAGATTGATTTTCAAGGCGTTTTTAAATGTGGATATTACAGTTACTACCCCTGAAGCTGGCGTTATTGATATAGGCTTAAAGGGCCCAATAAAGACAAACTTTATCACATTTATTTCGCCTAGCACTGCAAAAGAAAAACGGCCAAAAAAAATACTAATTGGAGAAAAGAAAAAGGGGTACGTTCTATCTAAAAAGGCTTTGGTATTCAGCTCTCTTCCTAAAGGATATGATCATTCAATTTACGCTTTTATAAAAGGGATTATTCCTATTGGTAGAGTTCTTAAGATTAACAATAAAGATGGTGAAAATATTATCACTTTTAATAATTAAGGAGGCTTTATGGCTGAGGGTGAAGAAAAATTACTAATTGATGAGGAAGAAACGGTTCAGATTAAAGATTTAAATAAGGTAACTAAAGTTGAAAACACCGACCTTTTATTGCTTGATGATGGGGCTGCAAGCTGCAACGCTATTACCTTTAAAAACTTCTTAAAAACAGTTAAAGACAAAACATTTAAGGGAGAAGGACTGGGGGAGTTTAAAGAGATAATTAAGTCTACAATTGCGGAAGAGTTAGCAGCTGATACAAGCTTTGTAGAAAAAGTTTACGCTAAAATAGCTGACAAGCTAATTGATAACGGTTCTGATAAGCTTTCCAACCTTTTTAGCAAAATTAAATCGCGCCTAACGGATAGCATATCAGCAGCCACTCTCTCTGGAAGTGACGATTTTTTGATAATGTCTTCAAGCACTATTCAAAAAACTCCAGTTCCTAAGCAATTACTAGGAGTGCCGTCAGACTTTGGGTATAGTGGCAAGGTTTCGGGATCTAGAATTGCTGGGTCTAACTACGAACAAAAAAGAATAGTTATCAATTTGACAGACTATCAAGAAGTAAGTCTTATTTTGTACAAAAGTTATGACAATCAAATCATTTACCTTGATATAGAACTTGAGGTGAAACATCATTACAATGAATCTAGAAAATTATACCTACAATATTTAGATGAAACTGAGAGAAATTTGGTTTATCAACATAAAAGCTACTCTGATATTGACTCTAGATTCCCAATGTATAAAGGATGGTATATCCAAAAAAGATCCTACTTATCAGGGAGTAATGTTCCATACCTTATGAAACTGTAAATTTTTTAGCAAAAATTAAAATTTTGGTATATACTGTATATATAAATAAAAAATTAAAATGAGGATTAAAAAAATAGATATTAAATTAACAGAACTTCTTATCAATTTAAATGAAATTAAGCTTATAGCAGTTATGATTTTTGTAACAGTAATAGTTCTTGGGGTGTTATTTCTTCTAAAACCTTTACTAAAAGACATATTGTCTATACTAATAGGCAAGTTTTTTAAAAATGGCAATGGAAATGGCAATAGCGGCCGTATTAAAAAATGAGATTAATTTATGAAGTTGTCTAAAGATAATCTTGAAATTGGGCTTACATCCATATCAAACCTTATTGATATATTTTCTAAATTTGAAGATGAATTTGATGAAATTGCACATAAAGGATTTTTATTAATCTATGAATTGTATTCTCATTACACACTAATCTATAAATCAAATATGGAAAGACTTGAAAATGCATTAAGCCCAACAATAGCTAAAAAGCTAACCCCAATAAATGAGAAAATCAATACAATTATTGATTTAATTAATTCTAATGACAAAAATCTAAAAATATCTAATAATCTAAAATTCAACCAGGACGGAAAACCTATCTACCGAGAGGAAACAAATAATGCAAAATAATACTCTTGAATTGGGGCTTAATTTATTATCTAGCCTAACCAATATAGCTAAAACCGATACAAACATTGATCATAACTATATTAATACTTTTAGCAGTATAGTAAATTTTTTCTACAAGACATATATTGGGACACTAAAATCTATGGAAAAAGCCGAGTCAATGAAAATATTTGAAGAAATACAAGAGATATTAAAATACAATATTGAGATAATAGAGGCTATTTCTAGCAGTAAAAGTAATAGAATTATCTCCTCATTAAAAGCAAAACGAAACAAAATCATGAAAGAATACGTAGATATGCTTAAAAGGGGTGAAAATGCGTAAACTGGTAAACTTTTTATTACTTGCTTTACTGCTATGCTGTAGAACTATTGCGGGGCTACCAGAAGAGCCAAAACCACCACTTATTAAAACACTGGGGGCTTTAGCCAAATATGAGACGCAACTATCAGAATATGTTATGTACCTTATAACATTTTTGGCCAAAACAAAAGTGAAAGTTAATGACCCAAATTATCCAGAATTCACTTACCCAGACTTATCAACACTAAAAGAAGAACACTCAATGACTTCAGTAAAACACAATATCAAACTACTTTTAGAGTATATCCAAAAAACAAAACCAATAGCAAAAAAAGTTTATAATCAGTATTCAAGATTAAAAATGTGAATTACAAAAAGTTTTTTCTTGCAAGAAATTATACTTTATATTGTAAATATAAATCCCTAGATATTGGATTAAGTTTAATATCTAGAGATTTCTTCTGTTGTAAAAGTTACTTTGATATAATTATTGACTGATTAATTAGTCCCTTCTTCTAAGAACTTTATTATTTTATCTATTTGTTCTACAGCGTCTTTAGACATTGTTGTTCCATTGCCAGCAGTATTGCTCCCACTGTACTTTATAGTTACTCCAACCAATTTTGCTTCTGACCATATTTTGCTTTTTCCACCATCCTTATCAGTAATACCCTCGATAGTTTGTTTAGCTGTTTTTAACGCCGCTAATTTGGCTGCTAATTTATCTTGGAATAGATTTTCCAACTTTAATAGTTTCTCTTTAAGCCCTGGATCACTTATATCCCCAAATCTTTCTTTCAATTCATTTATTTTATCTTTATAATCTTTAAACTTTTTTTCACCACCAACCTCTTTATTATTAAGTTTTGAAATATCTAAAAGCAAAGAATCTATTTCTTTTTTTTCGTCTGCATACGCTTCTCCTCCCATAAACGCTTTACAAGCCATTATAAATAATAATGATGATATAAAAAATAATTTAACTAAATTTTTATTTTTCATTAGTTACTCCTCTATTTAAAAAATAATTAAATAAAGTTAGCGCAACATTGAAAAATATAAATTTCTTTCTCAAACAAAAATTTATAAAAATAGGGTCTATAATTACAAGAATATTTGTTACCTAATGTATTGTACTGAAGATAAAAAGGAGATAAAAATGAAAATTATAAATATATTATTTTGTTTATTTTTACTTGTTCTAAATGGCTGTAATTCTAATGATAACGACACTTTAAAAAACAATGCCAAACAATCACAAAGTAGAAAAAAGCGCGATTTAAGCCAAGAAAAAGTACAACAAGAAAAGTCAAAATCCAAAGAAGAACTTCTTAGAGAAAAGCTATCTGATGATCAAAAAACACAATTTGACTGGTTAAAAGAAGCGCTGGGTAATGATGGAGAATTTGATAAATTCTTGGGATATGATGAAAGTAAAATAAAATCAGCGCTTGATCATATGAAAACTGAACTTGATAAATGTACTGGGGATAATGCTGATCAGCAGAAAAATACTTTTAAACAAATTGTTCAAGGGGCCCTTAAAGGTGGTATAGACAATTTTACAGGTCAAGCAAGCAGCACATGTGATAATGGTGGCAATTAATAATAGGGAAAGTAAATGAAAATGAAAATTATCAATATATTATTTTGTTTGTTTTTACTTATTCTGAACAGTTGTAATTCTGACAATAACAACACTTTAGATAAAAGTAATACACAACAAGAAAAAATTAGAAAAAAACGTGATTTAGATACACAAAAGCCTCAAGAAGAAAAAGAAAAAATCACTATAACTCCCGATGAAGAAAAAAAGCTTAAGTCATTAACAACTGCTTTTAAATACACAATTGAAAAATTATCCGATCAAGTACAGGGGTGCAATAATGGAAACAAAAGTAAATGTACTGACTTTTTCGATTGGCTTTCTAAAGATACTCAAAAACAAAAAGAATTAGCCAATGCCTTTACAAAAGTTTATGACTTTTTAGAAAGTAAAAGAAAATTAAAAGCGGGGAGTGAAGATTTTGATACTTATATTAAAGGGGCTATTGACTGCCAAGCCGCTAACAATGGTAACTGTGATGATAATAAACATGGTAATGGTACAAACGAAATAGAACAATATTTTAGAGGCGTAGCCGGGAGTATATTTGATAATAAAAATTCCAATAAAGAGATTTATCAGTGCCTTAAAAGTGAACTTTTAAACGAAGACAACCATTACAGTGGTCTTACGGGCAATTGGCAAAACTAAAAGAATACTTAAGCATAAACACTCAAATTATACCCATAGCAAAACCCCCTATATTGGGGGGCTTGCTATGAAAGGATATCGCTATGGTCTATAGCTATGATGCGAATATATAATTAAATGTTTCTTCTTCTTTTAAAATAAGAAAGAATTTTAATATGCTTTTTTCATAAATGCGCTGCTTAAACGCCACAAACGCCTCAAACCTATTTATATCATCAATTTTATTATTTTTCTTTAGATATTCTTTTATAAGACTTGTCCAATAGTCCATGTTTCTAAGATTAGAATTCTGCTCAAAATGCTTGAGTATATCAACTTCAATTTTTTTTATATCATCAATATTATTGGGGTCTATTTTTTGCATAAAGTCTATTTTTTGAACAATTATATTTATTTTGTCTTGTATTGTAGCGTCATTTACACAATCTTTTATGTTAGACAAAGCTTCTTTAAAAATGCCGAAATAATGACGCTTTTGTTTTCTCTGTTCTAGATTAATATCTCTTTTCTGGACTTGAATAGTGTTGTTTTTTTGTTCTGAATTATTGGTTTTCTGATTATAATATCTCTCTTTTTTCTGATATTGATTAACAACAGTTTGTTCTTGCTTTTGATTAACACTAACTTGTCTATTGGAAACAGAATTATCATCATTATTATCAATATGCGCTGCATCGTTATCCACTTCACTTCTTATGTTAAGACAAGCGACTAAAGCGTACCTTTTGAAATAAGTAATAGTTGAACCAACTTGTTGTGGTAATGTATTTATAGTTTTAGACTCATCTATATGAATTCGTGTATCAAAAGACTCTCTGTACCCAGTACTTTTACTGTAAAAAATAGTTCTAATATAATCAAATATACCATATTGACCCTCTATAGAGATTGGAAATTGCCTAAACATAAGATCCAAATTATGCTTTTTAATAATATTGTATATTTCTTCTACTATATCATTGAAATCCTGATACTTATACTTATGCCCCTGAAGACTTTTATCAATACCCGGCAAATTCCTAAGTAGAGTATCCATATCCTTTAAGAATTTGATTTCTGCTTGAATATTATTTTGAATATTGTTTTGCATTTCTTGAATATTAAAATTATTATTTTTTAAAACTTCTTGCATTTTAAGTTTCCTCCTCATTAGATTTACAAATAAATATATAGCAAAAACTATTTTTGACAATTTTTTTACAAAAATTTTTGTAAAAAAAAGAAGTGGGACTTAACCAAACTCTCTTTATAAAGAATCTCGTTAAGTTCCCACCATATTCTTATTCTTTGGAAATTATCTAATAAGGTAGGAAAACCCATAAAAAAGTTTCACTACGTTATTTGTAGTATAGTCTAACTTAAATTTAAAATCAATTTATTTTCTTTAAATTACAAAAAGTGCATTTAATTAAGAAAATTAATAATTAAAATTTAATATTTTTTTAGAAAAGTCTTTACTTTTAAATAAAAATTTTGCATTATAATATTAATTATTATAAATCTAATAAGGAGAAAACTTAAAATGACTGAAGTTTCAACCAATAAAAAAATCCCAAATTGCCACAATAAGCATCAACGCAAATTAATTGTTCTTATTTTAACACTAGCCTACATAAACACCAAATATAAGAAATATACACAAAAAACCATACTCTATTACTTTAATGAAAATTTAAAAAGAAATGGTCAAGATACTACTACATTAAGAACATTGCAAAAATATCTTTACAGATTAGAAAAAGATATAAAAGTAACTACCAATTACTACAAACATTTGGGGGTAAATTTTGGCACTGAAATTTACTATCACCTCAATTATGAAAAAAGTGAGTGTCACTTTAAAATCAACCAATACTTTCAAGAAAAAAAACACTCTCGATTTAAATCGAGAGTTAATAACTATCTTAAAGACAAATTTCCAAAAAAGGGTAATGTAGAGTTGGAAGAGTGTTTAAATAATAAAAATAATAAAAAAGAAGAAAGAAATAAGCAGATAGAGAATTTTCAAGTAATAAACTATGGCAATAAATGTAACTTCAAAGATAAAAGAATTCTTTCTATTGTCTTAAATTTAGATATTAGTAAAAATGAGAAAATTATAATGCTTAGAACTGCAAAAATGCTTGAAATTAAATTAACAAGAGATAAAAATATTTTTTTCAACAAAAATTCTTTAAAAGAAAAGCAAGATTTATTAAAGGAAACTTTAAACAATACTCAAAGAAAATTGAAAAAAAATGGATATAATCCAAAACAATTGGAAACAGAATTTCAAAAAATATATGAAAACTATAAAAATAAGCCCCATTTTATAATTGAAAATCACAAATATAACGATTTAAGTAAAATAATACGCAAATTAGAAAAATCAATTGAATTGAAAAAGGAAAATTCACAAAAAGATTATGAGAATTTAAAGATAAACGCTTTCAATATACTTATTGAGCGATTAGAAAAAAGTGCAAATATTGAAGTTCTAAAGCCAATTATAAAAGACTATTTGAATAGCAAAAAGAAATTAGAATACAATAAAGTATTTAACACGTATTATAATGATTTATTAGAGATAATAAGAAATTCGTTAACGATAGAAGAATTTAGCAAAAAGGTTATATAAGGATTAAATATGGAAGCTGCACCTGAGCCAATAAAAAAGGGTAAATGCAAAGTTGAGTGCAAAAATAAAGATAGATTTATTTTAATTGAGAAAGAAAGTGGTAAAGCAATGTACCATATATCAATAATGATGGATTTATACAAATTTGGAGTTTATGAGAATAAAAAAAAGAGTAAAAAGAAAAGAATGGAATTTAGAGTATCATTAAGGGCACTATTTAATGGGGAAAGAATTGTTCAAGAGACTCACTTATACCCCGAAAAAGAAGGGGATAAATTTTTAGGAATTTATTACGGCTTTAGAAAACCAATAAAAAAAGCTTTTGTAAAGTATGAAGTAAATGGGAATAGAAAATCTTATGGTTTTGCAAGGGCATATTACATGGAAGTTAGATTTAAAGCAGGCAGCGTTTTTTTTATTTCAAGGGATTATACCGCTTATTATATAGAGAGAGAATGAATAATCACTACAACAAAATATTATTTAGTATGTTTACAGATTTAGAAAAACAAGTATATGAATTTTATGGGAAAAAATACCCGGAACAAGGACCACTAACAAAATGGATAATAAAAAACCTAAAATAATAACAATTGCGTCAATCAAGGGCGGTGTTGGCAAAAGTACAAGCGCTTTATTTTATAGCAATATATTAGCTAAAGAAAACTATAAAGTATTGGTAATTGATAGCGATCCGCAAGCCAGTATAACTAGTTACTTTTTATTTAAATTAAAAAAACAAAATGTGGATATTGAAAATTTCAATCTTTATGAAGTCTTTAAACAGAGGAAATATATAGAAAATTGTATTTTTACAGTTTCTGATTATCTAGACATAATTCCTAGTTCATTAGAATTATCTGTTTTTAATTCAGAAAGTATCCCATTACAAGACAATCTTTTAGAAAAAAGACTTTTAATTGTTAAATCTAAATACGATTATGTAATAATTGATACAAATCCTAGTCTAGGACATCTTTTAAACAATGCTTTAGTGATTACTGATTATTTGATAATACCAATTAATTCTGATTTATGGGCAATTGAAAGTATAGGGCTAATATTAGATGCAATAAATAAAGTTTATAGAAACGATATTGCACCTTACTTTTTAATAACGGGAGCTTTAGAAAGGCAAAATATTGACAGAGAGATAATATCTAAATTAGAAAATATTTATAAAGAAAATCTAATAGGGATTATTCCTAAGAGAGATGATATTAAAAAAGCGCTTTTTTATAGAAAAGAATTTTCTTCAAAAACAGATTATTATCAAGAATATAAAAAATCTTTAAACAAAATGTTAAAAATAAAATAACAAATAAAAATAATCCAGTAATGGACAAATAAGGAGCTTTAATGAGTATTAAAAATAAAATGATAATAACCAAAAGAGTGGATTTAAAGGAGAATCTTTCTAAAATGGAGTCATTAGAGGAAATTAATAAAGAGGAATACTTAAGGTTGAAAGATAAATTAAAAACCCTCACAACAGACGACATTTATAATAAAATAGAAACAGCTAAAATATTAAACACAATTAATCAAAAAAAATTATATATTTTGGATGGATATAAAAATTTTTATAGTTTTTTAGCTAATTTTAAAATAGCCAAATCTCAAGCATATAAGTATATAAAAATAGTATCTGGTGTAGAAAAAGGCATTATTGATTACAATTTTATTGCCAATAATGGTATTGAAAAAACAATTAAGCAATTGGAAGGTGGTAATATTATTAAAAAATCTAAGCAAAATCCAATTAAACCTTTAAGATTTCAACTCAAAAAGCAAGAAAGCTATGATTTTTACAAAAATAATGCCAAATTTACAGCGTTTATTTTAGAAGAACTTCTTGAAAATCAAAAGGATTTAATTAATAAGCTTTTAGAAAAATATAAACAATTAAAAGGGCAATAAAGGGATTTTATGAACAATTTAGCGTACAGAACATACAACATAGAAAGTATAAAAAATGAATTTTTAAAAATAGGGTTTAGCGAGGAGGCAATAGATTTTGTTTTTCTTCATAATGATAATTACAACTTTGAAGTTTTAAGAGAGAAAATGAATTCTTTAGAACAACAAATAATTAATGTAGAAAAGAACTTTCAAAAAGATATATCTAGATTAGATACTAAAATAGATAGTGTAAAAAATGAACTTAATGCAAAAATAGATGGTGTAGAGAAGAGTTTAAACGCTAAAATAGACGGCTTAGAAAAAACTTTACAAAAGGATATATCTAGTTTAAAAAATGAACTTAATGCAAGTAATAGAACAATACAAGTAATGTTGATAGCAGGAATAACGCTTGCCCCAATTATTTACTCTATATTCAATAGGTATTTCTTCAATTGAAATTATTAAAATTTTTTGAAATATTAAGGTATTATACAGCTTCTTTTTTAAACGGTATTATAATGACGTTTAATATTACTAAAAAGGAATATTATATTTTTAATCTATTATAAATTAAAACTTGTTTAAACTTTTTAACAATAGAATTTAAATTAGTTCTTATTTTGTAAAAAGACAAATTGATTTTAATTCTAAATTGAACTATGATTAATTAGTAGAATTATTTTTATAATAAATTCTGCTAAACCCTTGACTTTATTAAAGTCTTTTAACAAGAGATTTTAATAAAGTTCCCACTGTTTTTTACAAAAAGTTTTACAAATAAATTGACAACAGCTATTTTTGTTATATATTGTCAAATAACGTTGATTTCATAAACATCAACGAAGGTTATTTATTTAGAATTTTCCAAAAAATCAGTAGTGTGAATTTATAGAATTTATTTCGTAAGAGATTTTCTATAAGTTCTCCATATTATTTTTTACAAAAAATTTTTTATAAAAAAACTTGACAAAAATAGTTTTTGTTATATAATCTGTTTACAGATTATATTTTATGTGTATTTTTCCGAATATCTGTTGATTTCAGGTTTAGGCATAAAATTAATTTTTTGATTTTTCGGTATTGACATTTTAGTGGGACTTAACCGATTTTCTAATAAGAGAATTTGGCCAAGTCCCACCGTTTTTAAGAAAATTTGACAAATATAGTTTTTGCTATATATTTATTTGTAAATCTAATGAGGAGGAAACTTAAAATGCAAGAAGTTTCAAAAAATAATAATTTTAATATGCAAGATAGCGGAGTATCTAAAATGATGAATTTTGAGCAACAAAGTTTTATTGGCTGTGAAGTGTTTGAAGAAACCCCAAATATTGTTGTGAAAGAAAAAATTAAATTAAGCAAGACAGGCAAAAAATTACCCGGGATAAGCAGTCAAGAGTGTTTTAAATTTAATCGAAATATTGATTTTAGTGAACAAAGAAACAAGCTTAGTAGATATGGTGCCAGTGAGGTGGAAACTATTCTAATTGGCGGAGCTGGACTTAAAGACTTAATGATAAATCGAGTGCTTAAATATTTTGGCATGAGTATACCTTTTGAAGAGAATTTATATATGCTCAAGGGTAAAGAGTTAGAAAATTTAGGATTTAGAGAATTTGTTAAAGCACGTGGCGATAATATTGATATACTATACAAAAACAAATATGCCAACGGTGTTGATAAATATAATTATTTTAAAAAAATAGATGATTTAAAAAATTTAGTAGGAGCAACAATTTATGGATGGTTTATAAATAAGGAAGGGAATATAGAACTTTTAGAGATTAAGAGTAGTGACTCTAATTATATGAGTAGTGCCATTGAAGAGTACAATAAAAATGGTAATTTTTTAAGTAGTAAGTATTTTTTTCAAATATTATGTGCAAGCACAAATGCAGCTAGCATGTACCGGACTTGAGTATTGTAATATATTCTTTTTGATAGATGCTGCACCAGTTAACTGTAGGATAAGAAGAAATGACGCTTTAATATCAAAAGTTTTTAAATTTATTAATAAATGTAATCTTGAAATTTTTGCTTTAACTGTTGCAGTGCATAACAAAAATGGTAAAGATTTAATAACCGAAAATGACCCCGAAAATAGCGCTTTTAAAAATTTTGTTGAAGATTTAGTATTAAAAAGTGATTTTTATTGATCAGGGGTTGAGTTTGACTGGATAAATGAATTTGTAGAGTATGTTGAGTGTATAGACCTCGAGATTAAGACTGATCAGTCAGCTTTAAATCTTGAGAATGGCCTGATTGAGATTGAAAATTTAAAATCAGAATTAAATAAAATTCAAAATGAAAACAAAAAAAGAGAAAAGCCCATAAAGGATTTACTCAAGATTAAAATTGACAAGATTTTGGAGGAATATCCGCCGATTAATAGCAGCGTAAATTATAGATTTAAGGAATTTATATTCAATTATGACGCCAAGAAAAGGGCAATAGCGGATAGATTTACTGAACTTTCTTCAATAGGCCGTAAAGCCTTTTTCCCGAGCAGTATAAGTAATATGTCGTATGCGAATAGTGTCCCCTTTTGAGTGGGGACACTAAAATAAAAGAATTAAAAAAATAAATTAAAATCGGAGGTTTAATTAATGAATATTAGTAAAATAAAGCAAAGTAATAAGGGTTTAATAGTAGAGATACAAAAATAGGGTTGCTATTTTTTGTGCCTACATTACTATGCAAGTGTACTTAAGAAGATGGAATTTGACGTTTTTGATATAAATGCAGCGTATTACAGATTTTTAGGGCTTGATTATATTAGAAGCAATTGTTTTATTAAAAATCCATGTATGATACTTAATTACTATGGAATTAGAAGCAGCGTGAAATATGAGGCTTTTAATTATTTTGGGACTGCTAATGAGTTTGAAATTAGTGAGGTTAAAATTAAGGGAGTTGCTGGATTTCACTTTATTGCTACAGAAAGACAAGAGATATTATACGATTCGCTTAATTTAAAACCCCGCGGAAAAGAATTTAAAGTAACTTCAAAGCGTATATTTAGGCTAAAATAGCCCTGCTATAGCTTTAAGCTAGTTTTGGCGTATTTATAAGCTTGAATTTTGTTGGCAGAAGAGAGCCCATAGATATTATCAATTTCATGTGTTGAAGAATATTTCATAAGTTCTTTAATTTGAAAAGAATTGTAGCCATTGGCTTTTAAATTTGAAATAAATAAATTTCTACATAAATGAAGTGATTTATTCGCTTTAAATCCTGATTTTTTAAGAAGATTTTTGAATTTTTTAGAAATATGGGTAATGTCAATTTGATTATCTTTAAACTTATGTTTGGTTTTTTGGAAAAGATAAGTTCTTCTAGTATCAAGATTTTTTTCTTCGAAGTGATTTTTGTGTGCCGTTTGAATAGCGTCGAATTCTTTTGAGTTAATGACAATTTCTCTAATACAGGAGACATTTCGTTTTTTAGCTACATTTACTTTTATGTTATAAAAAATTTCTCCAGTTTTTTCAAATAGAGGGGTTATGTCTTGCATTTTTACTTTTCTAATTTCAGTGCCCCTGCATCCACTTATTGAAAGTAGATATACAAACCAGCCAGATATTGGATCAGTTTGTTTTAATTGTTTGATACATTTTTCGATTATTTTACTAGTTTTTGGAGTTAAGTAGAATTTGGGGGTTGGTTTTAGATTTTCTTTTTTATTTTTAGTTGAATTTTTTAGAGTATTTTTAAGAATTTTATTTTCATCTATTACTTTTTGATAATCTTTTATGAGTTTCAAGATTAAATCTGTAGAGTCTTTATTTAAATTAAGATAATTATTAAAGTCCATAAAACCTCCTCCTTAAAAGTATTACTTTTGAATTAAGTAAAAGTAATAAAAATAGATCTAAATTACAATTTACATTTTACCAAAAACTTAAAATTTTCGTCAAATTTTGTTAGCTCTCATTGTATTTGAAATATGAGCTGTAGAGTGGCTGTAATAAGTGGAAGTGGCAATTTTTAAGGGGGACACCCAAGAAAGATATTGTACTTTGGGTGATATATAGCAAAGACTCTGAAATTTAATTTGTATGTGTTTTGCAATCTTTTGTAGTGAGTCAGGCATTTGCAATGGAGAGATTTTCAGGAGTTGATTAAAATTACATTTGAGTTTTGTTAATATGTAACACAAAATGTAACAAAATCAATTATTTAAATCTTTAAAAAAATTGTGTATACTAGATATTGCATTATCTTTGAGATTAACGGAGTAACTTATGATGAAAAAAATGTTGATTATTTGTGCTGTTTTTGCATTGATAATTTCTTGTGAGAATTTTACAAGCACAAGTAGTTCAAATGAGCAAGTAAGTGGTGATGAAATAAAATTCTCTCAATTTACTGTAAAAATTAAAAATAAAGATAATAGTGGTAATTGGACAGGCTTGGGAGATTTAGTTGTAAGAAAAGAAGAGAGAAGAAAAGGAGAATATGGTATCGGCATTGGGTTAAACAATACTGATCAAGGAGGCGGGCACAGTTCCACATTCTTTGAAGTAGAAGAATTAGAAGTTAATAACTTTGTAAAAGCAATGACTGAGGGTGGATCATTTAGAACTAGTTTGTATTATGGATATAATAACGAACAAGGTCATACAAGCGGTATCCAAAATAAAGCGATAATAACAAAGATAGAAACTATTAATGGTTCTGAGCATGTTACATTTTTAGGAGATAAAATCAAAGAAAGTTCAGGAGATAAAACTGCTGAATATGCAATACCACTAGAAGAGCTTAAAAAGAATTTAAAATAAAATTTCAAACGTAGGGGATATTATTAATGAATAAAAAAATGTTTATTGTCTGTGCTGTTTTTGCACTGATAAGTTCTTGTAAGAATCATGCAGATTTAAAGCAAGGTGTAGAAGATTCAGTTAAAAATACAGAACAACAAATTAAGGGATTTTTAGATATAAAAAAAGAAGAGTTGAATGAAGGGCTTAAAAACCCAGGATCAGAAGTTTCTGTAAAAGTTCAAAAAAAAATAATTCAAGCTGATGAACCACAAGGGCAAGTTCAAGAACAGGTAGATCAAGAAGTAGAAACTTTGAAGAAAAAAATAGAAGAATTAAAGGAGAAAATAGAGAAAGCTGATGATAAAACTTCTCTTAAAGCATATTGTGAGTATGAAAAAGAAATAAAAAAGTTAAAAGAAGAATTAGAGAAAAAATTAAAAGATAAAAAGGAAGATAAAGAAAAACTTGAAAAGGAATTAGAAACTCTTAAGAAAACTTTGAAGGAAAAAATAGAGAAAAGAAAAAAAGAATTAGAAGCGGCTCAAAAGAAATTTCAAGAGTATAAACAGCAAGTTGAGAGTGCAACTGGACAATCTGAGGGGCATCGAGCTGGAAACCAAGGGAGAGTTGGGGCACAAGCTTGGAGTGAGGCTCAAAAATTAGGGTTAAGGGTAGGTAATTCTAATAATGATGATACTGATACTAGTGATATGTCTAAAGGAATAATAGATAGTGCACTTAAAAAGATTGAAGAAGAACTTAAAGAGATTAAAGAAGAGTATGAAAGTTAAGAAAAGAAAAAGTATAAAAAATGGTTTTCAAAAGCATAAAATATGAGAAACAAGACTAATAAAAAGTCTTGTTTTCTTTTTTAGAGAATTTTTAACTAAAAATAACAAAATTAATATTCAAAATATTATGTTTTTGATATATTATTATGGATAATATGTATGTTAATAAAGTTTCAGATTTTTATGATATTTTAGATCAAGAGACAAAAAAGGAAATATACATCGCTTATGAAATAATAGATAACCCTTTGGGCCCCACCACAAAAGAATTTATTAAAGGGGTTTTAAAAGATAGATATCTAATAGGAAAATATATAAGTTTCAGAAATGTTGAGATTAATTATAGCTACAAGGAAGGAATGCTAGAAAAATGTTTGGAAAAATTAGGAGAAGATAGATCCATTTCTTTTTTGTTTTTTATTGGTGATATTTTTTATCAGATAATACGAAAAGTATCAAAACGAAACCAACCACATGTGATTGAAAAATTTAAAGATATGTTATTTATGAGCATGCACTACTATGACAAAGGAATTTTCACAAGTAATGATTTTATGAATGAAATGAAATATTTTTACAAACTTATAAAGTCAAGGAATAACAAAATGCAATAAATTAGCAAACTACTGTTCCTAAATCAATAAAAGCTAATAAATATTAAACACCCGTCAATAAATATCAAGAAATTATCAGTTTATGTTAACAATTCATCAAATTGCTTTACCATTTAGATTAATAATTTATTAATTTTGTTACTCTAGGAAACTATTTTTGAAAAAAGTTAAACGGTCTTTTTATGATTATGTTGTCTATTTTAGAGAGGGATTATTGGATGATAGAGAAATAGCAGCGAAACTTGGAGTTTCCAGGGTAAATGTGTGGAGAATGAGACAAAAATGGGAGAGTGGGGAAACTTTTGTTGGCGAGAATTCTATAGTAGCGATTAGTGAAGATACTTTTGAACACTTTATGACACAAACTTTTAAATCTCGTGCTAAAGCTATAAAAATTAAGGGCGAATTAGATTTAGAGCGCTCTAATTTAGAATTGGGATTTATACGAGCATTTAAACAATATTCTAGCATTGAACTTGCTAGTATGCATTCAAAAATAAAAGATTTACAATCCGAAATTGCCTTTTTAAGCAAAAAATGTAATAAGAAAAATGAAAAAGATTTTAATGAAAAAATGAGTTTATTAAAAAATGAGCTTAATAATTTTATAAAGGAATGTGCAATTAGAGAAATGGAGCTTTACTATGAGTGTATGAAAAAGCTAACTTCTGCTCATGAAGTTGAGAGTAAAAATAACTACAAAAGTAGTAAGGGGTACAAGTGAATATATACGAAACAGAATTTTTTATAACACTGCAAAAGGAATACAAAAGAGAGCTTGGATTTGACATATCTAAATTAATAAAGTCAACCCCCCTTTGGCTAATTTTTATAAATTTGAAGAGAAATATTTAACCTTAAAGCAAAAGAGTGTGATAAAAAGTATCCAAAAGAACAACGAAAAGAAAATTATACTCAGTGGTGGAATAGCTAGTGGCAAAACGTATCTTGCATGTTATTTATTTCTCAAGAGTTTACTTGTAAATAAAAAGTTATACTCTAGTGATACCAATAATTTCATCATAGGGAATTCTCAACGCTCAGTTGAAGTTAATGTTTTGGGGCAATTTGAAAAGCTATGCAAACTTTTAAATATTTCTTATATTCCCAGACATAGGAACAATTCATATATATTGATTGATTCACTAAGGATTAATTTATACGGTGGGGATAAGGCAAGTGATTTTAAAAGGTTTAGGGGTAGTAATTCAGCACTTATTTTTGTAAATGAGGCTACTACTTTACACAAGCAAACTTTAAAAGAAGTGCTGAAAAGACTTAGATGTGGGCAAGAAACTATTATTTTTGATACCAATCCGGATCATCCAGAACATTATTTTAAAACCGATTATATTGATAATACAGCAACTTTTAAGACATATAATTTTACAACTTACGATAATGTTTTACTAAGTAAATAATTTATCAAAACGCAAGAGAAGCTCTATAAAGATATACCCGCATACAAGGCAAGAGTTTTGCTAGGGAAGTGGATAGCAAGCACTGACTCAATTTTCACAGAAATTAATATTACGCAAGACCATGTGTTTACTAACCCGATAGCATATTTAGACCCAGCGTTTAGTATTGGGGGTGATAATATCGCTTTATGTGTTATGGAGAGAGTTGATGATAAGTATTATGCTTTTGTATTTCAAGATAAACGACCGGCCATTGACCCTTATGTTATGAATATAGTCAAGACCGTATTACAGAATTTCAATGTACACACGCTTTACTTAGAAGATAGGGATAATACTAAAGGTTCTGGAGGATTGACACGTGAATATATTACTCTTAGAAAGGATATGAGTCAATATTTCAGAATTGCTCCAGTTAAGCCAAAGTCTAATAAATTTAGTAGAATAGCGTCGTTAATTACACCTTTTACCTATAAAAAACTTTATATTGCAAAGTATAGTAGTTCTACTGTATTTAGCGATATTTACGCTTATAAAGGGGATAATAAAACCCCCGATGATGCGCTTGATGCAATATCTGCTGCATATTTGATGCTATCTTTAGGATATAAAGATAGAATTGTCCATTTTGGCAATCAAAAATTTTTGTAAATTTTTGATTGCCAAAAATATTGGTTTTTGCTATTATATATGTAATTAAATAAGAATAAATAAAAAGTTATTTAATAAGAAGTAATAAAATGTGTAATTTAAGAAAAGCAAAATTAGTAGATAAAATAAATCCATTAGAATTATATAGATACTCAATATTTTTTAGAAATTACATAGAAAATGTAGCAGAAGATTGCCTTAAGAACGGAATTGTTCTTGAGAGTACTGTTAAAAATGTTAGTGGGGCAGAACTTTCTCGACTAAAGGTGCAGCTTAAGAATGCGCTTCTCAATTGTATTATAAGCTACCGTTTTCATGGAATTGGATATATTTTAGTAAAAACCAAAGATTTAATATTAGACCTTGAAAATCCCGTTAATATAGAGCTACCTATTAAATTTGAATACCTTGATTATGAATATGTAAGGGATTTGGGAGATAACTTTGATTATGTAACTTACAAAGTAAAAACTATTAATAAAAGCAATTCTTTTGGCACAGTCAACATACACAAGAATCGACTTATAATCTACGAAAACTTTGATTATATCTTAAAAAGATATGTTCCGTGTTATACAGAAAGTTTTTTGCTAGATATTTACTTATTTGAGAAGATATACGTTGAAATAGAAAAACGTATTGAAAATCACAATTTTTTATTTTACAAAGATGAGTCTTTAGTACAGCTACAAGATGCACTCTCAAGCGCGACAACTTCTTTGAGCTCTCTTACACAAAACAGCAATAATGAGAAAGGAAATAGTTTTTTATCTTCCTTTTTAAAGAAACAAAATACAAACAATCACAGTAAAGATATTTCTAATTTACGCAGTCTTAATGACTCATTGGCGAATGAACTTGCTAGGCTTAAGAACAATCTAAATAATGAGGGAATGTTTTATACAGCTACCCCTAGCGCTAGTTTAGAAGTTATTAAATATGACCTTACCTATTTAAAGGAGGCTTTAGCATTAATTAAGGCAAAAATCGGTGCTGATACTAAGGAGCCTTTAACCAGAAGTTTCAATGAGCAGGCTAAAGGACTTGGAAGTGATGGTAAAGGCGATAGGAGCAATTATTATGATTTTCTAAAAGGCGTACAAGAACAAGTTGAGAATTCTTGTAATTTAAAGCTTAATAAGTATTTTGGCCTTGCTATGAAGTTCAATTCACTAATTATGTTGAGCGAAGATCAAAAGGTAGAAAGAGACATTAATCTAATTGAGCTTTATAGCAAATATAACGAGCTAATACAAAGCAGTTCTTTTAGTAATGAGGAGCGAGCTTTTTTAAAAGAAAAATTATTCTCATTTTGAGAAAAGGATTAAGAAAAGGAGTTGAAAAGTGATAGAAAATGAAAAAAAAGAAATAATTGATGAGAAAGTTCAAGAAGTACAGCAAGTTAAATCTAATACTAAAGTAATAAGCGCTGAGGAATTTGAAGGGTATATGCGCCTTAAAAAGCAAGCAAATGCAAAACCCAAAGAGATAAATCGTGATTTAAGTATAAATGAGCGAATAGCAAAAGAACTTGCTGAGGTTCAAGAAAGAGAGCGTGCTACAAAGCAATTATTACTAGAGGCGGATCGTATAAATGAAATTGATGCACTTGCAAAAGCGCATCTCAGCAGCCACTTTAATAAAGAAGCCCTACTTGCAAAAGGATACGATCTAGAAGGCATTATGCAGGCGCAGCGCAGAGAACTTGTTCGCAAGTTTGTCCCAATTGAGCAAGTAAAAGCTATTTCCAAAGTATTAGACATAAACCATATTGATGGAGAGATACTAGAGCAACTTGTCTCTTTGGCTAAAGTGAATATCAAATTGAGAAAAAATGCTAATAGCAATTCTTCTTCTGTTGACTCTATTAAGGGTAATATTTTTGCTAAATCAGAAGAGAGTGCAAGTTTACTGGATCCAAATTTTGTTCCAATAAATTTCATGGAGTTTGTACAAGCTTTAATCAATACTCATAAGCAAAATCGAGTTCAATATTATGAAAATTTGAAAAGAAGTAAAAGAGTGAATGTTGCATAAAGGAGTTTTTAAATGGCTGGTACAGATATAACAAAAATTAAAAATACTAATAGTAATTCTTCTTCTATTGACCCTATTAAGGACAATATTGTTGCTAAATCCGAAGAGAGTGCAAGTTTGCTGGATCCAAATTTTGTTCCAATAAATTTTAAGGTGTTTAAACAAGCTTTAGTCAATACTTACAAGCAAAGACGAGTTCAAGTTTATGAAAATTTGAAAAATGAAAGAATAAATATTTCGTAAAGGAGTTTTTAAATGGATGGTACAGATATAACAAAAATTAAAGAAAAATTTGATAAAAAAGTTGCCGAAATTAAGGCATTAATGAAAAACCCACAGTATGACGCCGCTTTACTAGGCAATTCTATTGAGTTTAGAGACAAAAATCTAATTTACTCGAATTCTGATGGAGTTCGAACTAGCAGTAAAGACAAGATAGAAAATTATCATGCTAAAGGATATCCCTATAAGCGGGGAGTAAAGCTTAGTTTTAGTGCTGATGGTGCAACAGAACTTGAGGTTGAGGCTGGAGGTGGCGATGATTTATACGGAGTATGTATCGATATAGATGAATTTACCGGTATAGCAACTGTAATTCCAATTACAAATAATTTTGAAGGTTATTTAGTATTTAAGAAACCGGGAAGTGATATAAAGCCGGGTGATAAGTTGCATTTTAACCAAAACGGAGAACTTGAAAAGACTAATGGTGCGAATAAAACTATTAATGCTATAGCACTCTCAAAGGCACATAAATTATCTGAAGAATTATATACAGGACTTGTTAGTGTTTTTGGAAATAGAGCCACACAAGGGTAATTAAATGGCTGTGAAAGGTAAAGGGCAAGTTTCAGGACCCGGTGTTGATGATAATTTACAATTGGGCTTAGAAGAAGTTCAAGAAGCTTCTGCACCAGCCAGAGCTCGACGTCAAGCAAGAAGTGTTGATGATGCACAAGGGGTGGACCCCTATTTAACCTCAGCAAAAGAACTTGACGATATTCTTTTGAAATTTAAAAAATATTCGAAATCGATCAGTTCAATTGAAAATAAAGCTTTTAGCAGTTCGAGTGGTTGTTTTAAATCGAAAAATGAGTTGGTTGATGCATATACATTTTCCTGTTCAAGTTATGCAGACAAAATAGAAGAATATTTTTATGACCCCGAAAAGAGTTTTCCATACAAGCGTGGAGTAAAACTTGTTCCAAAAGAAAGCGCTATATATGTTGAAACTAGTTCAGATACTGATATTTACGGTATATGCGTTGATGTATGTGAGTTTAGTTGTACTGCATATGTTTTGCCGATTACAAATAATTTTGAGGGATATCTTGTCACAAGAAATCCAAGTATAAAAGCTGGGGAAATATTAGATATTAATAATGATGGGGTGATTATTAAAGCCGGTGGTGGGCCACCGATGTACATTAATACATACTCACTTTCTGATTCATTTACAATCAATTTTAAATCAGAAGAAGAGATTAAGGATGAAAATCGTAAGCAAGATTATGCTATTAATTTGGTAAAAGTTACAATTTTTGGCAATAGAGCTTATGAGAAAACAGTGGTATCCGATAGTTAAAAAATAAAAGGAGATAATTGAATGGCAGAGAATACAACTCAATTAGCAAAAGAGTACCAAGAAAAACGAAGTAAACTTCTCAAGTTTATGAAAAATCCACAGCATGATACCGGTTTACTTTCTAATTCTATTGAGTTTAGAGATAAAAACGTACAATTTTTTGCTTCTGGAGGTACTAGGACTAGTGGTGTTGACAAATTAGGAAATCATCCACTTTTAGGGTATCCATATAAGCGTGGAGTCAAGAGAGTTATTCAAGAAGAAAAAAAGGATGAAATTCACTATGAGCCCCATGTTAAGGCCGGAGGTGGTGAAGATTTATATGGAATATGCATTGATGTAGATGAGTTTAGCCAAACAGCTACTATTGTTCCAATTACTAATAATTTTGAAGGGTATTTGATAGCAAAAGATGCTACACCCAAAGCAAAAGATAAGCTTTTTTTCAATAAAGACGGTGTTCTAGAAAAGGTTTCTGGGGGAAATAAAGCAACTGTTAATGCGATAGCGCTATCTGATGCAAAACAAATTAGCAATGATGCTTATTTAATAAAAGCATCGGTATTTGGAAATAGAGCTAAAAGTTCAAATTAAAAAATAAGGAGGTTTAAAATGTCATTATATGATGAAAATTATTATGCAAAAGCTGTAGCAAATATCATAGGGGAGGTTGAAGATCCCATACATTATAAATGGTTTTCACTCGAACAAATTGAGGATGTTGATCTTCAGATGGGGTACGACAAAACTGTAAAATGGGATGCATTTTTAAATGCAAATCCCACAACGATTGCTAATGAAGTTAACACTATCTCAACTATTGGGTTTAGTTCTGAAGTAGTTAGACTAAATTACTTGAGACTGTAATATAAATTCAGACACTTAAAGCAATCGTCTGAAAAATTTTACACTTCGGGCTCATACACTGGCGACATTAATAATAATGTACTTCCTTTTGCTCAAGCTTATAAACTTGCAAGTAACAAAATTATACACCTTATTGATCATTTTGTACTAACCGGAACTGTTTCAATTCAAAAGGACGGAAAAAATCAAAAACGTTTACTCCCTAATATGTACGGACTACTTAATATGCCCGAACAAATAAAAGAAGAAGTTGCAAGTGGCGATAAAGACAAAATGGATAAAATATTTGAAAAAATTGAAACAGGTCTTTCAAAGCTAGAACCAGGTAGAAAATTTTCTACCCCCATGATGGTAATAGTTGACCCAATAACTTCATTGAAATTGGTAAAGCCATATGTAATAGGACAAGCTGTTCCATCAACAAGCGAGAAATGGGGGGATGTTCTGGTTCGGGCTATTAGGGCTATTAATAATCGAAAAAATGTTTACATTGAAACTTCAAATTTACTACAACACCAAATACTTATTTACCCATTAAACCCCGCACTTATAAAATTTAAACCTAGTAAGTACATGTTGCCTATGCCGAATGAACAAGTTGATACAGACTCAACTTATATTGCTCATTCATACATTGATTTTGTTTTAGGCGGTCTACTTGCTACTAAGAATACTATTTTGCAAGTTAATATTAAGCAAAGTTAAAAAGATAAAGTAAAATTGTTACTCTAAATAGTAAAGCAATTTAATAATTTATTAACACAAACTAAACAACACAACAACACAATTTGTAAAAAAATAACAACTAGTCAAATATTGCTAGCTGTTATTTTGTGTATACAGGGTTTAATTGTGTCTAAAGCCTATTAATCTTCATCTTCATTAATATACTCTTCAATTTTTTCAAAATTAGATTCATCTTCAAGATAGTTTTTAACCTCTTCTAATTCTGATTTTAGGCTATCTAAATCTGATTCAATTTCACTAACTTTTACATTTTCTTTTAATTTGGGCTCCGTTCTACTCAACACAATAGGTTTTTTATTACCTACATTTAATTTAGTCCTTAAATTACTCCTAGTTTCACTCAATTTTTTCAATACCTTTCCCAATTCTGAATCTTCCTCATCTGCTAGCCCCCAGGTATAGTATATAGCAGTATCGCTTTTGTCAGTAAAATAGTCGTATATGGGCCCTGTAACTTTATCTATAACTTCTTGTGCCCCAACTATTACTCTTTCTACCCCCTCCACGAACCAACTTTGATGTTTGATGGAATCAATATCTTTATTTATCTTGTCTATTTTATTTGTAAGTTTTTTAATTTTTATATTAGTTTGTTCTCTTTCTTGTCTTTCTTTTTCTTGTCTTTCTTTTTCTTGTCTTTCTCTTTCTTGTCTTTCTTTTTCTTGTCTTTCTTTTTCTTGTCTTTCTTTTTCTTGTCTTTCTCTTTCTTGTCTTTCTTTTTCTTGTCTTTCTTTTTCTTGTCTTTCTTTTTCTTGTCTTTCTTTTTCTTGTCTTTCTTTTTCTTGTCTTTCTTCCTTATCTTTTTGTTGACCACCACTTTCGCTTTGTTGCACGGTTTCTAATTCTGGTGCGCTATCTTGACTATTTGCCTGCAATATTTGAGCCTGATTTATGTTATTAGGATCATCGCCCTGTATTAATTCTTCTTGTTTTTCTTGTTTTTCTCCTTCTTTTGCCTGCTCTTTCTTTTCTTCTTGTTTATTTTCTTTTTTTTCCTTTAATTTTTCTGCTATTTCATCTGAAATAATTTTTTCTTCTTTTGCTAAAAATCCCTTAACTTTTTGTTCTGCTTGTTTTATCCCTTGCTTGACTTTTTTTTCTACACCTTCTTTAAATCCATTAACTTGTCCTTTTAAATTTTGTTTTAAATTTTCACCACTTGCATAATTCTTACAAGAAATTATCAGCGCAAAAACAGCACAAATAATCAACATTTTTTTATTCATAAATTACTCCGTTAATCTCAAAGATAATTCAATACTCAATAATTACAATTTTTTAAAGATTTAATTAATTAATTTTGTTACATTTTGTGTTACATATTAACAAAATGAAAATGTAATTTTAATCAACTCCTGAAAATCTTTCCATTGCAAATGGTGGACTCACTACAAAAAATCACAAAAGACACGCAAATTAAATTTCGGAGTCTTTGCTATATATCACTTAAAGTATATTATCTTTCTTGTGTGCCCCCCTTAGAAATTACCACTTCTGCTTATTACAACTACTCTACAGCTCATATTTCAAATACAATGAGGGCTAACAAAATTTGACGAAAATTTTAAGTTTTTGGTAAAATGTAAATTACAATTTTTAGATATTTTTATTACTTTTACTTAATTCAAAAGTAATGCTTTTAAGGAGGAGGTTTTATGGATATTAATAATTATCTTAATTTAAATAAAGACTCTACAGATTTAATCCCGAAACTCATAAAAGATTATCAAAAAGTAATAGATGAAAATAAAATTCTTAAAAATACTCTAAAAAATTCAACTAAAAATAAAAAAGAAAATCCAAAACTCAATCCTAAGTTTTACTTAACTCCAAAAACTAGCAAAATAATCGTAAAATGTATTAAACAACTAAAACAAATTGATCCAATATCTGGCTGGTTTGTATATCTGCTTTTAATAAGTGGCTGCAGGGGTACTGAAATTCAAAAAGTAAAAATGCAAGATATTGCACAGTTATCAAGTAAAACGGGGGAAACTTTTTACAATATAAAAGTAAATGTGGCAAAAAAAAGACAAGTCACTTGTATTAGGGAAATTGTTATTAATTCTAAAGAATTCAACGCTATTGAAACCGCACACAAAAATCATTTCGAAGATAAAAATCTTGATACCAGAAGAACTTATCTTTTCCAAAAAACCAAACATAAATTTAAAGATAATCAAATTGACATTATACATATTTCTAAAAAATTCAAAAATCTTCTTAAAAAGTCGGGCTTTAAGGCAAATAAATCACCTCATTTTGTAGAAATTTGTTTATTTCAAATTTAAAAGCCAATGGCTATAATTCTTTCCAAATTAAAGAACTTATGAAATATTATTCAACATCTGAAATTGATAATATCTACGGACTCTCTTCTGCCAACAAAATTTAAGCTTATAAATTAGCCAAAAATAGCTTAAAGCTATAGCTCAACTATTTTAGCCTAAATATACGTTTTGAAGTTACTTTAAATTCTTTCCCGCGGGGTTTTAAATTAAGCGAATCGTATAATATCTCTTGTCTTTCTGTAGCAATAAAGTGAAATCCAGCAACTCCCTTAATTTTAACCTCACTAATTTCAAACTCATTAGCAGTCCCAAAATAATTAAAAGCCTCATATCTCACGCTGCTTCTAATTCCATAGTAATTAAGCATCATACATGGATTTTTAATAAAACAATTGCTTCTAATATAATCAAGCCCTAAAAATCTGTAATACGCTACATTTATATCAAAACCATCAAATTCCATCTTCTTAAATACACTTGCATAGTAATGTAGACACAAGAAATAGCAGCCCCATTTTTGTATCTCTACTATTAAACCCTTATTACTTTGCTTTATTTTACTAATATTCATTAATTAAACCTCCGATTTTAATTTATTTTTTTTAATTCTTTTATTTTAGTGCCTCCACTCAAAAGGGGACACTATTCGCATATGACATATTACTTATATTGCTTGGGAAAAAGGCTTTACATCCTATTGAAGAAAGTTCCGTAAAATCTATCCGCTATTGCCCTTTTCTTAGCGTCATAATTGAATATAAATTCCTTAAATCTATAATTTGCACTATTAATCAGCGGATATTCCTCCAAAATATTGTCAATTTTAATCTTGAGCAAATCCTTTATGGGCTTTTCTCTTTTTTTGTTTTCATTTTGAATTTTATTTAATTCTGATTTTAAATTTTCAATCTCAATCAGGCCATTCTCAAGATTTAAAGCTGACTGATCAGTCTTAATCTCGAGGTCTATACACTCAACATACTTTACAAATTCATTTACCCAATTAAACTCAGCCCTAGATTGATAAAAATCACTTTTTACTACTAAATCTTCAATCTCTTCAACAAGATTAATAAACGTTTCATTATCACAATCACTTGCGATTAATAAATTAATCCCGTGGTTTTTAGTAATTTCGTTTCTTATATTGAAAACTTCCCGCTCACATTTTTGAACAAATTCTAAAACTTTTGTTATTAAAGAGTCATTTCTTCTTATCCTACAGTTAACTGGTGTAGCATCTATCAAAAAGAATAAATTACAATACTCAAGTCCGGTACATGCTAGCTGTATTTGTGCTTGCACATAATATTTGAAAAAATACTTACTACTTAAAAAATTACCGTTTTTATTGTACTCTGCTATAGTGCTACTCATATAATTAGAGTCACTACTCTTAATCTCTCTAAAAGTTCTTTATTACCTTCCTTATTTATAAACCATCCATCAATTGTTGCCCCTACTAAATTTTTTAAATCATCTATTTTTTTAAAATAATTATATTTATCAACACCGTTGGCATATTTGTTTTTGTATAGTATATCAATATTATCGCCATGTGCTTTAACAAATTCTCTAAATCATAAATTTTCTAACTCTTTACCCTTGAGCATATACAAATTCTCTTCAAAAGGTATACTCATGCCAAAATATTTAAGCACTCGATTTATCATTAAGTCTTTAAGTCCAACTCCACCAATAAGAATAGCTCCCGTCTCACTAGCACCGTATCTACTGAGCTTGTTTCTTTGCACGCTAAAATCAATATTTCTATTAAATTTAAAACACTCTTTACTGTTTATTCCGGGTAATTTTTTACCTGTCTTGCTCAATTTACTTTTTTCTTTCACAACAATATTTGAGGTTTCTTCAAACACTTCACAGCCAATAAAACTTTGTTGCTCAAAATTCCTCATTTTAGATACTCCGCTATCTTGCATATTAAAATTATTATTTTTTGAAACTTCTTGCATTTTAAGTTTCCTCCTCATTAGATTTACAAATAAATATATAGCAAAAACTATATTTGTCAAATTTTCTTAAAAACTGTGGGACTTGACCAAATTCTCTTATTAGAAAATCGGTTAAGTCCCACTAAAATGTCAATACCGAAAAATCAAAAAATTAATTTTATGCCTAAACCTGAAATCAACAGATATTCGGAAAAATAAACATAAAATATAATCTGTAAACAGATTATATAACAAAAACTATTTTTGTCAAGTTTTTTTATAAAAAATTTTTTGTAAAAAATAATATGGAGAACTTATAGAAAATCTCTTACGAAATAAATTCTATAAATTCACACTACTGATTTTTTGGAAAATTCTAAATAAATAACCTTCGTTGATGTTTATGAAATCAACGTTATTTGACAATATATAACAAAAATAGCTGTTGTCAATTTATTTGTAAAACTTTTTGTAAAAAACAGTGGGAACTTTATTAAAATCTCTTGTTAAAAGATTTTAATAAAGTCAAGGGTTTAGCAGAATTTATTATAAAAATAATTCTACTAATTAATCATAGTTCAATTTAGAATTAAAATCAATTTGTCTTTTTACCAAAAAAGAACTTATTTAAATTCTATTGTTGAAAAGTTTAAACAAGTTTTAATTTATAACATATTAAAAATATAATATTCCTTTTTAGTAATATTAAACGTCATTATAATACCGTTTAAAAAAGAAGCTGTATAATACCTTAATATTTCAAAAAATTTTAATAATTTCAATTGAAGAAATACCTATTGAATATAGAGTAAATAATTGGGGCAAGCGTTATTCCTGCTATCAACATTACTTGTATTGTTCTATTACTTGCATTAAGTTCATTTTTTAAACTAGATATATCCTTTTGTAAAGTTTTTTCTAAGCCGTCTATTTTAGCGTTTAAACTCTTCTCTACACCATCTATTTTTGCATTAAGTTCATTTTTTACACTATCTATTTTAGTATCTAATCTAGATATATCTTTTTGAAAGTTCTTTTCTACATTAATTATTTGTTGTTCTAAAGAATTCATTTTCTCTCTTAAAACTTCAAAGTTGTAATTATCATTATGAAGAAAAACAAAATCTATTGCCTCCTCGCTAAACCCTATTTTTAAAAATTCATTTTTTATACTTTCTATGTTGTATGTTCTGTACGCTAAATTGTTCATAAAATCCCTTTATTGCCCTTTTAATTGTTTATATTTTTCTAAAAGCTTATTAATTAAATCCTTTTGATTTTCAAGAAGTTCTTCTAAAATAAACGCTGTAAATTTGGCATTATTTTTGTAAAAATCATAGCTTTCTTGCTTTTTGAGTTGAAATCTTAAAGGTTTAATTGGATTTTGCTTAGATTTTTTAATAATATTACCACCTTCCAATTGCTTAATTGTTTTTTCAATACCATTATTGGCAATAAAATTGTAATCAATAATGCCTTTTTCTACACCAGATACTATTTTTATATACTTATATGCTTGAGATTTGGCTATTTTAAAATTAGCTAAAAAACTATAAAAATTTTTATATCCATCCAAAATATATAATTTTTTTTGATTAATTGTGTTTAATATTTTAGCTGTTTCTATTTTATTATAAATGTCGTCTGTTGTGAGGGTTTTTAATTTATCTTTCAACCTTAAGTATTCCTCTTTATTAATTTCCTCTAATGACTCCATTTTAGAAAGATTCTCCTTTAAATCCACTCTTTTGGTTATTATCATTTTATTTTTAATACTCATTAAAGCTCCTTATTTGTCCATTACTGGATTATTTTTATTTGTTATTTTATTTTTAACATTTTGTTTAAAGATTTTTTATATTCTTGATAATAATCTGTTTTTGAAGAAAATTCTTTTCTATAAAAAAGCGCTTTTTTAATATCATCTCTCTTAGGAATAATCCCTATTAGATTTTCTTTATAAATATTTTCTAATTTAGATATTATCTCTCTGTCAATATTTTGCCTTTCTAAAGCTCCCGTTATTAAAAAGCAAGGTGCAATATCGTTTCTATAAACTTTATTTATTGCATCTAATATTAGCCCTATACTTTCAATTGCCCATAAATCAGAATTAATTGGTATTATCAAATAATCAGTAATCACTAAAGCATTGTTTAAAAGATGTCCTAGACTAGGATTTGTATCAATTATTACATAATCGTATTTAGATTTAACAATTAAAAGTCTTTTTTCTAAAAGATTGTCTTGTAATGGGATACTTTCTGAATTAAAAACAGATAATTCTAATGAACTAGGAATTATGTCTAGATAATCAGAAACTGTAAAAATACAATTTTCTATATATTTCCTCTGTTTAAAGACTTCATAAAGATTGAAATTTTCAATATCCACATTTTGTTTTTTTAATTTAAATAAAAAGTAACTAGTTATACTGGCTTGCGGATCGCTATCAATTACCAATACTTTATAGTTTTCTTTAGCTAATATATTGCTATAAAATAAAGCGCTTGTACTTTTGCCAACACCGCCCTTGATTGACGCAATTGTTATTATTTTAGGTTTTTTATTATCCATTTTGTTAGTGGTCCTTGTTCCGGGTATTTTTTCCCATAAAATTCATATACTTGTTTTTCTAAATCTGTAAACATACTAAATAATATTTTGTTGTAGTGATTATTCATTCTCTCTCTATATAATAAGCGGTATAATCCCTTGAAATAAAAAAAACGCTGCCTGCTTTAAATCTAACTTCCATGTAATATGCCCTTGCAAAACCATAAGATTTTCTATTCCCATTTACTTCATACTTTATAAAAGCTTTTTTTATTGGTTTTCTAAAGCCGTAATAAATTCCTAAAAATTTATCCCCTTCTTTTTCGGGGTATAAGTGAGTCTCTTGAATAATTCTTTACCCATTAAATAGTGCCCTTAATGATACTCTAAATTCCATTCTTTTCTTTTTACTCTTTTTTTTATTCTCATAAACTCCAAATTTGTATAAATCCATCATTATTGATATATGGTACATTGCTTTACCACTTTCTTTCTCAATTAAAATAAATCTATCTTTATTTTTGCACTCAACTTTGCATTTACCCTTTTTTATTGGCTCAGGTGCAGCTTCCATATTTAATCCTTATATAACCTTTTTGCTAAATTCTTCTATCGTTAACGAATTTCTTATTATCTCTAATAAATCATTATAATACGTGTTAAATACTTTATTGTATTCTAATTTCTTTTTGCTATTCAAATAGTCTTTTACAATTGGCTTTAAAACTTCAATATTTGCCGTATTTTTTAGTTGTTCAATAAGTATATTGAAAGTGTTTATCTTTAAATTCTCATAATCTTTTTGTGAATTTTCTTCTTTCAATTCAATTGATTTTTATAATTTGTGCCTTATTTTGCTTAAATCGCTATATTTGTGATACTCAATTATAAAATGCGGCTTATTTTTATAGTTTTCATATATTTTTTGAAATTCTGTTTCCAATTGTTTTGGATTATATCCTTTTTTTTCTAATTCTTTTTGATAATTGTTTAAAATTTCCTTTAATAAATCTTGCTTTTCTTTTAAAGAATTTTTGTTAAAATGTATATTTTTATCTCTTGTTAATTTAATTTCAAGCATTTTTGCAGTTCTAAGCATTACAATTTTCTCATTTTTACTAATGCCTAGATTTAAGACAATAGAAAGAATTCTTTTATCTTTGAAGTTACATTTTTTGGCATAGCTTATTACTTGAAACTTTTCTATTTTTTTATTTCTTTCTTCTTTTTTATTATTATTTTTATTACTTAAACACTCTTCCAACTCTACATTAACCTTTTTTGGAAATTTGTCTTTAAGGTAGTTATTAACTCTCGATGTAAATTGAGAGTGTTTTTTTCTTGAAAGTATTGGTTGATTTTAAAGTGACACTCACTTTTTTCATAATTAAGGTGATAGTAAATTTCAGTCCCACAATTTACCCCCAGGTGTTTGTAGTAATTGGTAGTTACTTTTATATCTTTTTCTAATTTGTAAAGATATTTTTGCAATGTTCTTAATGTAGTAGTATCTTGACCATTTCTTTTTAAATTTTCATTAAAGTAATAGAGTATGGTTTTTTGGGTATATTTCTTATATTTGGTGTTTATGTAGGCTAGTGTTGAAATAAGAACAATTAATTTGCGTTGATGTTTGTTGTGGCAATTGGGACTTTTTTATTGGTTGAAACTTTTAGCATTTTAAGTTTTCTCCTTATATTGAAATATTAATAATTAATATTATAATGCATAATTTTGATTTAAAAGTAAAGACTTTCTAAAAAATATATAATTTTAATTATTAATTTTGTTAATTAAATACACTTTTTGTAATTTAAAGAAAATAATTTGATTTTAATTTAAAGTTAGTTTATACTACAAGTATCGTGGTGAAACACTGTCATTTGTTTTACTACCTTATATTGAAATTTGCCAAAGAATAAAGAAAGGGTTTAGCTTAGTTCTTTTAAGAAGAGAATCTAGCTAAGCCCTCATTTTTTGCAATAAATAACCTCAATTTGGTTTTAATCTTAAATTGGGATACACTACAAATAATCGTAGTGAAACATGTTCATGTGTTTACTACCTGTTATTTAGAAATTTCCAAAAAATCAGAATACGGTGGGAACTTAACGAGATTCTTTAATAAGAGAGTTTGGTTAAGTCCCACTTCTTTTTGCAAAAATTTTTGTAAAGAAATTGTCAAAAATAGTTTTTGCTATATAATTATTATTACTTTCAATATAAGGAGTATAAAAAATGAACAATTTTTCAAAAAATAATAATTTTAATATTCAAGCAGAAATCAAATTCTTAAACGGTATGGATACTCTACTTAGGAATTTGCCGGGCATTGATAAAAGTCTTCAGGGACATAAGTATAAGTATCAGGATTTCAATGATATAGTAGAAGAAATATACAACGTTATTAAAAAGCATAATTTGGATCTTATGTTTAGGCAATTTCCAATGTTTAGAGAGGGTCAATATGGTATAGTTGATTATATTAGAACTACATTTTACAGCAAAAGTACTGGGTACAGAGAGTCTTTTGATACACGAATTCATATAGATGAGTCTAAAACTATAAATACATTACCACAACAAGTTGGATCAGCTATTACTTATTTTAAAAGGTATGCTTTAGTCGCTTGTCTTAACATAAGAAGTGAAGTTGATAACGATGCAGCGCATATTGATAATAATGATGAAAATTCTGTTTCCAATAGACAAGTTGGCGCTAATCGAAAGCAAGAACAAACTGTTGTTAATCAATATCAGAAAAAAGAGAGATATTATAATCAGAAAAGCAATATTTCAGAACAAAAAAAAGACACTATTCAAGTCCAGAAAAGAGATATTAATCTAGAACAGAGAAAAGCTAATTTTCGCAGTTACGCAATTTTTAGAGAAGCATTGTCTAACATAAAAGATTGTGTAAATGACCCTACAATAAAAGACAAAATAAATATAATTATTCAAAAAATAGACTTTATGGAAAAAATAGACCCCAACAATATTGATGATTACAAAAAAATTGCAGACGATTTGACAAAATTTATTAATAAAAATGCCGAGCTTAAAAGACCAAAGTTTTGGGCGGAAATTATAAAAGACTATCTAGAGAAAAACAATAAACTGCGCGATATAGATAGGCTTAATAATTTTGTGGATTTTAAGCAGCTCATTTATGAAAAAAGCATATTAAAATTCTTTCTTATTTTAAAAGAAGAAGAAAGAATTAATTATATATTCGCATCATGGCGATACACTTACATAACAAAGCCCCCAAAATGGGGGGCTAGTATATTATTAATTGTCACAGGCACTAACTGCATCGGTTGCAAATTTATCAATATCCCCGCCGCTAAAAAAGCCTTTAACCGTTTCTTTAAAAGTATTCTTTCCGTCATCATTTCCGGTACATTTATCAAGTTGAGTTTTTATATGGTCAAGTGCTTTTTTTATTTTATCTGCATCATATCCTAAGAATTTATCAAATTTTTCATTTTCCAATGTGTCTTTTAACCAGTCAAGCTGTGTTTTTTGATCATCAGATAACTTTTCTTTAAGTAGTTCTTCTTTGGATTTTGGTTTTTCTTGTTGTACTTTTTCTTGGCTTAAATCGCGCTTTTTTCTACCCTTTTCTTGCTGCGCCTTGTTTTTCTTTAAGGCGTCATTATCACTAGAATTACAGCCATTTAGAACAAGTAAAAACAAACAAAATAATATATTAATGATTTTCATTATTATTCCTTTTTTTATTGCGAATTGCAAGTACTATCTGTTTCAGTTGTAAAATTATCTATACCACTTTTGAGAGAGCCTTTAACTATTTCTTTAAAAGTGGTTTTTAGATTTTCTGCATTTTCTTTTCCGTTACAGCTATCAAGTTGTTTTTTTATATGATCAAGCGCTGCTGTTATTTTGGATTCATCATATCCTAAAAACTTATCAAATTCTCCATCATCAGTTAAAGCGGTTTTTAACCAGTCAAGCTGTGTTTTTTGATCATTAGATAACTTTTCTTTAAGCAGTTTTTCTTTGGATTTTGGTTTTTCTTGTTGTACTTTTTCTTGGCTTAAATCGCGCTTTTTTCTACTTTGTGATTGTTTGGCATTGTTTTTTAAAGTGTCATTATCATTAGAATTACAGCCACTTAGAACAAGTAAAAACAAACAAAATAATATATTTATAATTTTAATTTTTATCTCCTTTTATTATCTTCAGTACAATACATTAAGTAAAAAATATTCTTGCAATTATAGATCTAATTTTGAGAAATATTAATTTTTAGGAGGGGAGTATTTAAAAATGGTAAATTATATATTATAAATTCTTTGTAAGTTTTATTTGAAAATACTGTTAATTAACGACATAACAATATTTGCTATGCTAGATATAGCAATTGGAGCTACTATTATTGTAGTAATAATTATTAATCTATTGCTCACATTGAGTTTTTCTAATAAAAATTTTTCATGAATTTTTAGTTTTTCGTCAAGGTTTTGTTTTAAATTCTTCTCAACTCTATCAATCTTGGTGTTTAAATTTTTCTCAACTCTATCAATCTTAGTGTTTAAATTTTTCTCAACTCTATCAATCTTAGCGTCTAAGTTAGATATATCCTTTTGTAAAGTCTTCTCTACAGTATCTATCTTAAACTCAAGATTATCAAACTTTAAACCAAATTGTTTTTCTAAATTTTCTAAATCTCTATATGTAAGCTCATTATGAAAATATCTTTTGGATAAATCTTGTGCTATTAGTTGTTCCATACCCAATCTTATAAATTCGTTATATATTTGTTCTTCACTTACAGTATTTGTTAGCACGGTTTTCATAAAATTTCTCCTTTATAGTCATTATACACTATTTTGGGTCAATAGGGATTTATATTTACAATATAAAGTATAATTTCTTGCAAGAAAAAACTTTTTGTAATTCACATTTTTAATCTTGAATATTGATTATAAACTTTTTTTGCTATTGGTTTTGTTTTTTGGATATACTCTAAAAGTAGTTTGATATTATGCCTTACTGAAGGCATTGAGTGTTCTTCTTTTAGTGTTGATAAGTCCGGGTAAGTGAATTCTGGATAATTTGGGTCATTAACTTTCACTTTTGTTTTAGCCAAAAATGTTACAAGGTACATAATATATTCTGATAGTTGAGTCTCATATTTGGCTAAAGCCCCTAGTGTTTTAATAATTGGCGGTTTTGGTTATTCTGGTAGCCCCGCAATAGTA
>NZ_CP179548.1:0-25477 GCF_033969665.2 Borreliella sinica
ATATTATTATTATTTAGTATAAAGTATGAGACAACCTATCTATTAATAATAAGCTTATTTGAAGAAAAGGTCGCCTCTCCAAAGCTCTCTCTTCGATTGCTGAAGGATCGCAATTTTTTGTATGTTGTTTTTTCCAAAAAAACAACATACAAAAAATTCACATTCAAGTAACCCAAACGATATTGAAAAAAATTCATCTTCCCCTAAAAACTCCAGAAATTGCATTAATATTATATTATCAAAACGATACAGTTGGAAAAGATATTGGGGATATTGCGACTACTTTGAAATATGAACGCGAAAAAGCCACCGTGCTTGCGCCATCCCTTTTGATTTTTTTTTATCTTTAGGAATAGGATCCTTTGTCCAAGGGGATTACATTGGTGGTGGCGCAGTACTTGGAACTCAAGTATTGGGGGGAATACTCGTACTAACTGGATATATTATTGGTGGCACATCAACTGGACCAGCACAAGCAATAACCAGAGCAACCCTAACTCACAAAACTTTTTCTTAATTAAAACATCCTGTATATTAAATTATCTCAAAACTCAATTACATTAAATCATTTACACCTATAAGACCAAATCAAAACAATCTAAATTATTATATAAGCAGCCCCAATAGACTTGCATCTACTATTGCAAATTTAATTTCAAATTTTTTCACTGAAAATGAATCTTGCAGAAATTTACACACTCTAAAACGATACATTAATGCAAACTTAAAACGTCAAAGAATTTTTAATAACACTAGTAAATTACAAAAACAAATTATATCTAAAATATTTTTGATTAATTAAAAATATTAATTAATCAAAGTGAAAATTCCTTGTAAGCTAATTCAAATGGCTGCCAATCAGCGACACAACATAAGGAACTAGAATAGATATAGCAATAGGAATTATTACTATTGCCGCAATGGTTATTATTCTATTACTCACCTTGAGTTTTTCTAATAATAATTGATTATTGATTTCCATCTTTTCTAATAATAATTGATTATTACTTTGTATTTCTTTTTTAAGATCTTGCACTAAATTAGACATATCTTGTTTTAAATTTTTCTCTACACTATCTATTTTAGCGTTAAGTTCACTTTTTACACTATCTATTTTAGTATCTAAATTAGATATATCTTTTTGTAAATTCTTCTCTACACTATCTATTTTAGCGTTAAGTTCACTTTTTACACTATCTATTTTAGTATCTAAATTAGATATATCTTTTTGTAAATTCTTCTCTACACCATCTATTTTAGTATCTAAATTCTTCTCTACAAAAGAGAGCTCAGAAATAAGATTATCAAACTTTAAACCAAATTGTTTTTCTAAATTTTCTAAATCTCTATATGTAAGGTTATTGTGATAATATCTCTTCGATAAATCTTGTGCTATTAAATGCTCCATGCCTAGTCTAAGGAATTCTTTATATATTTGTTCTTCAGTAATATTTGTTGTTGATACTAATTCCATAATCTACTCACCTATCACTCATTATAACACAAATCAAAGCCAAATAATAACACATTTTCAAAATCTCCTAAATTCTTTTCGGACTCGGCGACGAGGAGGTGGATTAATAAGATTGCCAATTTGATCTAATCTTTCCGCCTCTTTCTTGCTTAATTCTAGCAATCCACTTGGTTATAATTCCCGAGGGATCCAAATCTTTAGAGTAAAACTTAAATACTTCTTTTCCCAAATCCAGTATCCGCTTATATAATTTTCTAGTAAATCTAATATCGCGCTCTCCAACCAAATAAGCTATGGTATGAATATAGAAAAATATACTACCCTTCGCAAACCTAAATTCAATGTAATAAGCTTTATTGAAAGTCTTGAATTTTTTTTTAGAAAATTTACAAACAGAAACATAATCACTGTAAAATTTATCAAATTTGACCTTTTTGAATCCGTAAAACATTCCCAAAAATGCATCTCCATCTTTTACTGGAAACAAATTAATCCACTTTTTCTCCTTATTGAAAGAGTTAATGAAATATACTGAAAGCTTATCTTTGCGAGCCTTGAACCCTTTCAGAATATTCATCAATCTCGTATGGTATATGGTTTTATCGCCAATAATGTCCTTTTTGAAAAAAGAGTGGTTCTCAAAAGCTACTTGCTTTCTATCAGGAACATCAATCTTTTCTCTAGGGTTTGTTTTTTTTACGACCCTTCTTAATATTCTAAATTTGATACATTACTCCTTTCTAAGTGTTTTACTACCCACTCCCTCACCCCCCTACCTGTACCACCAGGAACACCACCAGGATTCTTTTTCAAATTACCAATGAATAGCTCTTTATAGTCTTTGAAAATTCTGGCTAATATTTTCTTAAGACTTGAATACCTTTTTGCCTTTAGAATGTATTCAAGGCCATCCACCTTTTCAATGGTAAACCCCAATTTGTCGTTATATTTTTTCTGGATCCACTCATCCAAGAACTTATACACGTACTCGTAGTCCAAATCTTCTGGTTTCAAATTAGGAAAATTAGTAATGCTTTTGTCCTTAGCTTTGTTCTGTACTTCGGTGCTTTTGTAAACATGCCAAATTTTGTCCCGTCTTAGGTACATTTTTCTTGCTAAATGTTTAATTCTTATTTTCATTTTACCTCCTAAAGCCTATTGGATCAAATTGCTTTTTTACCGATTCCAAGACTCTCAAGTGAAATTCCCTTGATTGACCCTTAAAACCCAAAGAGTACTCAACAATGTTACTTTTCGCCAAAATGTTGCCGCTATTCACATTTGAGTGACTTTTATCCGGCGGCGCGCCCATATTTACACTATCTTGCTCATGATTATTTGATTCTCGTAATTGACAATTTGACTGTTCTTGCTTATTCGAATGAACTTGACAATTAACCCTCTCCAACCGTTCTCTACTGCGATTTTCTCTTTCTCTAGCTTCCATTTCAAGAACTTTTTTCACATAATCGCTAAGTCCAACCTTTTTCTTAACGAAATCTCTAAACCCTTCTCCCCAAATAAGATCATAATCGCTAATGACTCCATCATTACGCTTATCATCATCCAAACTTTGTACCGATAATTAGAGAACTGCTCCAAAAAGTGCTCAAGGATATATTTCAATTTGCTATCCTTATGCTCATCTAAAGCTGTTTCCAAATTATTGAGCGCATTCAAGTATGTTGACTCATTATTGATAAGATCCTTTATCTTATACAGAAAATTATTTTCAATTCCACTTTTTTTCAACCTATCCTCAACATCTTTTTTTTCTAAAGTTTTATTGTTTTTTAGAATTTTTGAATTAATATTAGAATTCTTTGAATTCTTATGCTTAATATTACTTATATTAGCTTTATATAATACAGGCGACCGGGGGCCGAGTGAGGCGACATTGTATTGACACACGACTTGCACTGTTTGAAGTATCTAAGGTAATGTCGCATGAGTTAACAAAACTTTCTGAAGAATTGTCAGAAAGTTTACTAGGAAATGTATTATTAGGAAGTGTATATAAATTGGATTTTTTTGTAAAAAATTTTTTTTAGAAAAATTATAAGAATTTTTGGTTTTAAACACTGCGTTTTTGATGTCCTCGTCAAAATCACCTACTATTTTCTTATGAGCAAGTCTGTAGATTGTCTTCAATAATAGTTTTTAATATTTAATTAATATAAAAAATTAAGAATCCCTAAATAGGGTTTTTATTTTATCAAAAAAGAAAAGCCATAGAAAATAAAATTTAAAAATGCCTTATATTATTAAAATACGAAAAATCTTATTTTAAAAAAAGAATTTATAACTAAAAGCCTAATATTTTATATAATTTTATTCATTAATCCTTACATAGACATTAATACTAAAAATGAAAATTATCTTACAATCAATAAATAACAATGATCTTAAAGTGTATGCTCTATTACTTTCTTCACTTTTAAATATTGTTCATCAATAGTGGGCCTAGGCATAAAAAATTCCCTCCCATTATACCAATATTCATATTCTCCTTCACCAGAATACTTAATATTTGGAGAATATAAATCCCTTATACATGAATAAAGCCAATGAACTCCGTGTTTAAATTTATTATTCTGCTCATTTCTTATCCTACCAAACAACTTAATCAATTCTTTAGATCGCTCAGAACCTAAATCTAAAAAGAACTTATTAAAATACTCCTCATTATAGTCAATCACTGGAGGTACATCGCGACAATTAGGATCCTTTAAACTGATTACAGTCTTTTTTATATCGACTAATAAACTATGTTCAGCCACATACAATCTTAAATTAGAAAATATACCTTCAGTAATAATCTTATCAGGCCCTTTATCGTAACTTTCCATTTCCAAATTCTCAAAAAAAGTTTGAACAGATTGTTCCTGCTTATCAGGCAAATAACAACCCAATAAAGCTAATGTTATTATGCAAAAGCCAAGCAAAATCCTCATATATGCTGCTCCTTCTCCACCTTACTACTAAAATAATCTATAAATAGATAAGTTCATCCAAATACTATTTTACTAAACTCCAAAAGCTCTACTAAAATAGATTTCTCTAAAAAACAAGTATATATCAATTTTATCTTTTCTCAAGAATTGTTAAATAGCAAATCATACTAAATAAATTAAAAGCATTTGAAATGTATTTGAATACATCGGGAATTATTTTTTTATCAACATTATTTTCGTTAAATTTAATAACAGAGAAATATAATAAGAAAGAAGCAATAGATTCGGCAATATTGTGTTTGTTACTAAAAATAACATTTACTATCATGATTCAATTTGCACTAGGATTCACCCATAGCAAATCAGACCAATTAGGAATTCACTTAAAAATATTGTTTTATAATTTCGAGTATATGGCAACAGTATTAATTGGGACATATTTGTTTTTTTTATTTCAATATATTAATGTATTGTTATACTATTATTTTAAAATTAAGATAAAATCTTTATGGGTAGTTCATCCCCTATCAAGACTAATTTCTGGATTATTAGCTGGTTTGACTAGCTATGTATCTATAAATGGGTTATTAAAGTTTTACCCTGAAGTAAGAGTAAAAGGACTTACGAATGGTTCTTTAACTCTTACATTGATAATAATTGCAATCGACACAATTTTTTATCTATTTTTAAATTCTTGGAAAAGAGTCGATGAGGCTTAAAAATTAATAGGATTTTAAGTATTCTATGTATTTTAAATACATAGAATACTTTTACTTACTTCAATTTGTTAATTTGCTTTCTTTATAATAGTTTTGAATTTGTAAAGCAAAATTGGATATTATTATTAATTTAAAAAAATAATAGGGAGTCTTAATGGAGCTTGTAATGCTTTACAACCCAAGATATATTAGAGGCACTTTAAGAATCAAAATCAAAGATTTTAATGGTAAAAATAAAATACTGTAAAAGTTAGTGATATTGGAAATAATTTAGAAAGCTTAAAAAATTCTTTCAAAGAAACCAAAAAATTGCCTTGGAAATCTTGAAAAGAAAGAAATAATTTCTAAATCTATAAAATATGAAGTATAACCATAAAATCAGTTTAAATCACCTGGGATATTGGGGTATAATATGCTTCACTTTTCTTTCTATCAAGCAATCTAGATGTAAGATAAATATTGACTTTATAGTGGCAACAACTTTGTTTACTTTTTGGTTTTAAGCTCTTCTTCAGTACGAATGAGATAAACCCCATCTTCAATAATACGATAAACAGTGGTATCTGCAATTCTTAGATCATATTCAAATAGAATTTCGTATAATTCTCCAAAACTATTAAGATTAATTTTTAAATATCCCACAAATTTATTTTCTTTTGCATTTTTTGTTAAAGGATGGTATCTTAGCTAAAACATCTTCAAGCCCATCAACACTTAGCAAATTCTCATTATTTAAATACTTAGCTTTATCTTCTGAACATAATCCCTTGTTAAATACAAGAAGCTTTATTAAATCATTACCTTTATCAAAAGTATTAAAAATTGTTATTAATTTAATATATCCCCTTTTCCATTAATAACTTTATTATAAAAATAATACCCAAAAGACATATAAGATTTACATATAACACATTCTTTCAATATTCTTTTAAATAGCTCATTGTCCTAAACGCATACAATAAAAAAATATTCTTAAAATAAATAGGGTTGCTTCTTCAAGAATGTCAACTAAATCCGATTTAGTAAAAATTCTCATAAATAAGATTATCAAACTTTATATCAAATTGTTTTTTTAAATTTGCTAAATCTTTATAAGTAAGTTTAATATAAGCTTTATTATATTATTTAACAATAAAATAAAGTATCTAAAAATTATATTTATTGACCATTGTGCTAAAATTAAGAAATAATAAACTTAAGGAATAGCTTATGAATAAAACAATGCTTATTGTTTACGCTGTTTTTGCGCTGGTAAATTCTTGTAAGAATTACCAAAATTTCAAACAAGGCTCTGAAAAAAATTTCAAGCTATTGTTATTGTAACTATCCATAACATTTAACATAAAATTATAACAAAAACTTAATATTGATTATTAATATCATTTTTCATATTATATTTGAGTTATTCTTTTAGACTGTTATAATTTATTAGTTCTTTATCTTCATTGTTTTTTAAACTTATTTCTTCGTTATAATTTCCAAAACCATTGCTAAATAATTCTTCTTTATATTTTTTAGACCTTATTTCCACTTTAAACGCCCTATTTTAAGTCCCCAAGAAGCATATCAAAAAATAATAAATTTAAGATATTTTTTAATACATTTTTTAATTCTTCATAATATTTTAATTTAATCACTCTAACAACTTAAGATAAATTAAGCTTTACAATAGCTATTATTGTCTTTGTAATTATTTGATAGATTATTTTTGCCTTTCTATCTCTATATAATATACACTATTAAGACTTTTAAAACCTCTTTTTATAAGCTTGGTTTTTGTAAAATTTCCATTTTAAAAATCATAATCAATCTCTTTTAAGATATCACTCACTTATATGTGCTAAATTTTTGTTTCTATAAGCTAATTGCATAAAACCTGCTTTTTCCCTTTATTATTTGGGGCTAATAATGTTCTATGATTATTGCCTAATAAGATTGTTTAAGGCTGCTTTTAATAAATACAAAGAAAAATGATTTTTTACATTGAGAAGAGATCTATGTTTGTTATTTTGTGGGAATAACAATATATTTGTATTAAACAGATATTAATTTATAAAGATCCTAATAAGAGAAGATATGAGAGAAAATATTGTAGCGGTATCCATGTTAATATTAATAAGCTTATTATCGTGTAATACAAGTGGGCCCACTAATAAATTAACGCACAAAGAATCTAAATATGAAAATATTTTAGGCTTTGTAGAGGAAATTCAAGAAGATATAGAAGTTGCCAAACAACATATGAAAGAAATAGAAAAACAAATGGTGCCAGCTGTTTCTGTAAAACCTACTAATGTGGGGATAAGTTCTCCGTATTACCTTCGAAAAGAAATAAAAATACAAGAAGAAGAGTTGGTTCCAAATACTGACGAAGAAAAGGAAGCATAGAAAGCAATTAAAGGTGGGAGTCTTTAACTTGCTAAGTCAGTTGATGATGAAACCAACCTTAAATATGAGGCTGATCGGTTAATATCCAATTTTAATAAAGTTTATGATGAAATCTCAATGCTCAAAGATTCAATGCAAACAGAAATGCATATTGTGGGGAGAATAAATCATATAATAAAAACAAAATCTCATATACAAAAAGAATATTGGAAAAGAGTAATACGGAATAAACAAGAAAAACAGAATCTAATTGAGTTGTTCAATAGGTTCTTAGAAAAGAGAGGCAATATAGAGGAGCTTAATACTCAATTGGGTTAGTGGGCTTAGTGAGAGAGAATCTGCAAAGTACTTTTTTAAAGAATCTCAAAAAACTTTAAAAGATGCTATTACTGAGAGATTACAAAACAAATGTAGAAAATGGAAAAGGCCAATAAATATATATAATAATTTAGCAAGAAAGGCAAAAAGTAAAATAGAGAATGTTTTAAGTCAATTAAATACTTCTTCTTCCAAGATAGCTGAAGCAATGAAAACAAAGGAAGAAATAGAACAACTTATTCGAAAAGCAAACTCTATTTTGGATTCTTCAAAAAGCAAACTCTATTCTGATGATAGATTTTGCTTTTTAAGAGATAGAAAATAAAAAGATATTTTTTTATAAAACCTTATGTTTGATAGAAAGTCTTTATTAAGAAGAAGATTTTTTATAATTTTATTTTAGGCTTTTTAAGCCATGAATTATAAAAACCAATAGGATGTAAAAATTGACAATATTGTTTCTTCTAAAATTAATGTTATTAAAAGTGAATTTAAATTCTAAAGTAGATAGTGTGTAAAGAATTTATAAAAAGATCTAATTTAACGTAAGATCTTTTTATAAAAAAAGGAGTGTTTACCATGTCGCCAATAGTCTTACTAAATCATCTACCCTTTCCCTAACAGTCCTTTTTCGTGCCTTTAATTGATAGATTTTCTATTATTATGTTCTTATAATCAGCCACAAAGTAATAAGATAATTTATGTAAAAATCTTTTCTTTGGTTTATAATCTTCTTATATAGAATTAGCAACTCTTAATCTAGATTTAACTCTATTGATAGAACCTTTTTATTTTTGATAGTTTTCTTTGGTATTTTTATTAAAAATATATTACTAGAGGGGATGTAGAGTTAATTTTACAAATCCTATCTCAGATGGATTGATATATTCATTTTCTATTCTTATTGATTTTTTTTTGATTATTAGTTCTCAAAAGCTTAACTATTTTTCTTGCTTTTAAATTTTAGGAACTTCTTGTATTTTTGCTTCCTTTTTTAATTTTTCTAAAAATTATTAGACGCAAAGTCTAGGTCAATCCATGCACTATAAAGAGACCTGTTAACAACTTCCTTTAAGAATGAGAATAAATTTTTACATTCACTTATATCAATTACTTAGATTTCTATTAATTTTTTCATAATAACCTTTCTTATTACTTAAAATTTTGTTATACAAAAAATCTTATACACACAACATTTAAATACTTTTTAAAAGTACTTTCTCTGATCAAAGAGAAGACATATTCTGTATTTACAAACTTTATAGCGCGCATTATTTTTTATTTGACCGACCTTATCAAATAATATTTAATATCAATACCAAGAACTATTATAAGAAGAAAATATTCTACTTATTTAGATGAATATTATTGGAAACCTTATTTTTGGTCTGGAAGTTATTGTCTTATTTCTACTAGAGGCGCTTCTACAACTTTTTCTTTAATTTGATCGTAAAGTTTATATAAATGGGATCTAAGCTTAGAAGTATCTGTTTTTATAAGATTTTTATCATTTTGATAATCCAATAAAATTTGTTTTGACGTTTCTGATACAAATTTTACTATAGATAATATTGTGTCAAATGATTTTTTAAGCTTCTCTATATCTGAAATATCTAGTTTATCTAGAGCATCTTTTTTTGAACATAAGAAATCAATTGAATTGTCAATAGCACCCCCAAGATCATTAAAGGTGGCTAACATCAATCCAGAGATATCTCCAATAGTTATAATATTTGAAAATTCCTTTAATTCGTTATCATCAATAAGACTTGAAATAGTATAAACACGTCCTCTATATCTTATAGATCTATTAGTATTGCTGGATAGAAATTCGCCTCCTGGATCACTCCAACCCATTGCACCAAAAATCAATATTCCGTATTGGTCTGAAGGTTCTTTTTCCATTTTTTTACATACTTTTCTTTATGTGCATTAGATGATTCTATTGAATTGATAAAATTATTAAGTAATGTTTTTTTCTCTTGCAGCTTTTTCCTTTTGGTTAAAAGCTGCAGATTTTATATTAAGAATTTTCTTTATTAGAAGATCATTTTAAATCTTCTTTATCAATAAAAAGTAAGACAAATTAAAGACATAAAAATAAGATTAAAAAATAAAAATGAATAAAATTTCAACTAAATTATTAATCTATATCTTTTTATCTCATAATTTAGAAAAAATAAATTTCAAAAATATCACCTTGATGTTTGATGAATTTAAAGTATCTCTTTTAAAGCATTTTCAGCTTCCTTATAATAAATTTCTTTTAAAGAAGGCTCTAAAAGGTCATTTATAAAAACTTTTATACTATTTGAAAAGTGAATTTTCCCTTTTATATATTTACCATATTTTTTATACAATACATTCTCAACCTCCTTTAAGGTATTCCTATTTTTAATAAATTGGTTTTCTATAATAGAAATATTGTATTTTTTATTTTTAATATTTTGAATATTATTGATAGTTTCTGTTAAAATAGAAAAGCTTTCTATTGACCATCTTTCTACCTGAACTGGAATTATAATATGGTCTGTAACATTTAAAGCATTCTTTAAAAGAAAGTTTCTACTAGGAGAAGTATCTATTATAATATAATCAAAATCAAAACTTTTACTGCTTTTATTTAATCTAAATTCTAAAATAATTTCTTTATAATCTATATCATCTGTGTTAAATTTTTCTAAAACAGGATGGGAAGGAATTATAGAAATAAATTCATTAATTTTATTTTCACATTTATCAAAATAGGTGTTTCCTTTCAAAAATTCATAAACATTGTGTCTTTTAATATTGATTATATATCTATTAAAATAGGAACTTAAAGAATTTTGTGGATCAAGATCAATTAATAATACTTTTTTGCCTAATTCTTTTAAAACATAAGAAAAAAGTATAGAAAGTGAGCTTTTCCCAACTCCTCCTTTTAAGCTTGCAAGTGTAATTACAATTGGTTTTTTTTGATCCATTTATTTATAACTCCCGCATCTTTTAATTTTTTATTATAAAATTCATATACTTTTTTTTCCATTTTTTTTAAGTGTGATAAATTAAATTGATAATACTCGGTGTTTTCTTTATTTTTTCTTAGAAGTGTTCTTAAAGATTGAACATATGCTTTAATAGAGCCATTTTTAAAAGCAAATTCTATATAATAGAGTTTTTTTATCGCATAAGTTTTATTATTTTCTTTTTTAAGGAAAAAGGGTTTATCTAGCTTATCATGTCTATATCTTATTTCTAAGAACTTATCATCTTCTTTTAAAGGAAAAAGATTAAAAAAAAGAAAATCTTCAGTATTATTAAACTTTTGGAAAGTAAGTCTTAATCTTTCCCCTTTATTTGTAATTCTAAAACCAACTAGATGTTTAAATATTTTCGTGCAGTATATTTTTCTACTATTTACTTCTTCGATTCTATTGAATATAATTCTTTTTTCTATATTATTTTTTTTATTTCTGAGTCTTTCAAGTAAACTGCCCAAATTATAATCCTTTTTTCAAAATGTTCGCTAAAATATTATTAGCGATTAAGCCAGCATGCCCTGAAAAGCTGGTTGTTCTACTTACTTTCCACTTAGTAGTATAAGTGTCTTTAAATTCTCCTGCAAGAGTGTAAAAATCAGTTTTATAAGGAGCGGTTTTTCTCATAAAATGGATTTTATATTTATAAAAGTTTAGTTTGGATAAGAAAAATTCTCTAATGTCTCTTACATCGTAATCGTGTTTTAAATAATTTTTAAAATCTTTGTAGTTTAATAAAGTATTTTTTAGTGTCTTGATGGGGTTTTTGGTGTTGGAAACCATTGATTTAATTCTTTTAAACACAGGGTTTTCTATAGAATTCTTATTATATATATTTATATATTGTTTATTATATACAGTGATATTTTTAGTGATATTTTGGGATTCAAAAGACCTTTTTTCTTTTTCTAAAGTATCTTTTTCTTCCTTTACTTTCTTAATTAAGTTTGCTTTAGTGTTGCTAAAATATGCAGTAATCAATTTATGTGCAATAGGTGACACTTTATATATACAAAGCTTTCCTTTAAATTCTCCAAAGTTATTTGAGAATGTTAGTATTCTTTTTTCTAATGCTTTTAGCTTGACTAAAAATCTTAAATCTAGTCTTAGAGTATTAATTGTAGTTGTTTTTTTATTTTCTTTATCTATGTTTGAGTTTAGTACGCGAAGTATATCTCCTTGGTGATGAACCCGAAGTTCTTTTAGTTTTTCAGAGTCGAAATGAACTCTATATATTGATATATTATGTTTTTTTTCAAACTCTTTGTTTAAGAAAGTAATAACAGAAATTATTTTCTTAAGTTTGCAGTCTTTTGAAAGTAGTTTATTGGACTTATTAGTATTAATTTGGTAGTTATAATTAGGTATAACAGCTTTCATTTTTTGTCTCCCAGTTTAATGTGTATTTAATTATTAATTTCTAGTTAGAGATTATAATATATAAAATAATAAATTTCAACCCCTGTTAAAATTAAAGCTAAATATTATTAAAAATAATATTTAAGTTACTAGGCTTGAGGTTTTAACAAAAAAACATACTGGTTTTATACAATAACTGGGGGAAGCTTTTTAATGAACTAGATTAAAAACAAAACAATAAATAACACTCAAAGTATAAAGAATTAAATCAATTTAAAAATATATTTTCTTTAGTTACTATTTTTAAAGCAAAGATTATAGAAATAGCTTCTTGTTTCGTTCAGAACCGAACGATTTTTTATTATTAGTAAGTTTTTTAATAAAAAATACTAAATATTGACACAAATTTTAATTTGTGTCAATATTTAGTCACAGATTAGTGTTATTAGATTTATTATATATCTTTTTTTGCTAATATTATTAAGTCAAAATTTCTTTTTCTAGATGCGAATTAATAGTTAAATACATAAAAATGTATACTTCTAAAACAAAAATAAATATAGGAGGGTAAAATGGGGAAAAAACAAAATAAAAAAGAGATGATTTTAAATGACAGATTTGAAGATTTTATTGATAAAAGTCAAAATTTAAATAGTCAAGATGAAAATTTAATAATTTACAATGATTTAAAAGACCAATTAAAGCTTAATTTGAAAGACGATATTGACAATAAAATTCAAAGAATGAAAATTTTATATGAAATTAAGCAAAAAGAACTTTATAAATACGACGGTTTTAAAAGCTTTGAACAATTTATAAAATCTTTTATAATTGCAAAAACTCAGGCTTATACATATTTAAAAGTTTATGAAAAGGTTTTGGAAGGCGTTGTTTCTATTGATAAAATTAAGGAAGTAGGTTTTAATAGCATATATCATGCTATACAAAAACAAGGATTATTAGATATAAATAAAAAAAATATAAATAAAAATAACAAAAAAAATATCCCAATTAGAATTTTAGTAAAAGATGATGAATTATATGATTTTTGTAAAAAAGATACCAAAAGAGTCTATTTTATTTTAGAGGAGATTTTTAAAAATAAAAAAGATATTTTATCAGAGATTATAATTAAATATGATTTTTTAAAAAAGAAAAGGAATAAATAAATTTTCAAGTTTTGTTGACTTTAATGTTTGATTAATGGTAATCTATTATTTCTAGTAGGCTTAAGTTTATTTTGCCTAGTTTAATGTCGAAAAGATGCCCGGAAAAGGGTTTTTTTCATTTTAAGATTTAAATCTTAAGGCTTATTATCATCAAAAATTGGGTTTTTGGTTTTAAATTCTTTTTGCATACTCCCAATAGACAAGTTTTCTATTATTATGTTTTTATAATTAGCCACAAAGCAATGAGACAGTTTATGTAAAAAGCCTTTTCTTTGATGATATAAAATTTTCTTATACGGCTTAGTAGTTCTTAATCTATATCAATTTTATCGATAGAAACTTTTTATTTTTTTGATAATTTCCCTAGTAATTTTTTAAGTTTATCAAAAAATAACAAAGAATACTCCATCCACAATTTCTATGGAATTTAGGTGGAGATGAATTTGTAATACAAGTTAAAATATAATATAATGATTTTAAAAAATAATGAGTACTAATAAAGCTTATAAGTACAAAATATATCTCCCAACATCAATCAAAAGAAATATTTTTCAAAAGTATTTGGATGTGTAAGATTTTTGTATAACAAAATGTTAAGTGATAAGAAAGACTATTATGAAAAAAATAAACAAAGTCTTAGTGTTAATCCAAGTAAGTATAAAAATGAATTTCCATTTTTAAAGTAAGTTGATAGTTTAGTTCTTTTTAGTGCATGGATTGACTTAAACTCTACTTATAATAATTTTTAGAGAAATTAAAAAAGAAAATAGAACACAAGGATTTCCTAAATATAAAAGTAAGAAAAATAGACAAACTTTTAGAACTAATGGTCAAAAAAATTCAATGAGGATAGAAAATGATTATATAAAGTTGTTCAAAATAGGATTTGTAAAATTAACTCTACATAAGAACATTAAAAGCAATGAAGTTATTAAAAATGTAGTAGTAGAAAAAGATACTGATGATAAATATTATATTTCGGTAGCAGTTGAGTGCTTAGATATAGAAAATAATGATAAAACCAAAGGTGATAAAAAAGAGATAGTTGGTATCTATATGAGCATAAGACATTTTTTAGCAAGTAGTGAGGGTGAGGAAATCAATCATTCTAAATATTTACTAAAAAATGAACGCAAACTTAAGAAATACTAAAGAAAACTATCAAAAAAACAAAAGGATTCTAAAAATAATAGAGCTAAATCTAGATTAAGAGTTGCCAAGTTACATGGAAAAATTTCAATTCAAAGAAAAGATTTTCTACATAAATTATCTTATATTTTGTAGCTAATTATAAAAATATAGTAATAGAAAGCTTATCAATTAAAGGTATGCAAAAAGGAATGTTTGGTAAAAGCGTTAATGAATTTAGGACGGTATGAGTTTGTGAGGCAATTATCATATAAATCAGAGTGGTCCGGGGTCCTATTTGCATGAAGTAGATAGATATTTTCTATCAAGCAAACTATGTAACAATTGTGGTATTAAAAATACAGCTCCAAAATTAAGTGATATTAAGTGGACTTGTGGTAGTTGTAATGTTTTTACATGGTAGAGGTATAAATGATGCATCTCTAAATCTTAAAGCTTATTATTATGAGAAAATAAAAACTAAGGCAGGAACTGCTTGAAGTAAAGCTTGTGGGCCATGCTCTAGTGGGTGGCCGTTCTTAAGAACCTAAAAAGCTATCATAGGATGAAACAAGAAGTTATTTCTATAATCTTTGATTTAGAAATAGTAGTTTATATTATTATTAAAACTAAGGAAGAAAAGGAAGTAGAAAAAATAATTAACGATGTAAAGAGTTTGCTTAGAAATAGTGAATTTGCTAAATTGGTTGATGATGAAAGTAAACTTGAAAATAAATATAAAGAATTAGAATCTAGTTTTAATTCTGTTTATAATGCTCTTAAAAAGAAATTAGGGCCTAGTTTTTTTGATGTTTATTGCGAAATTCTAGATACTAAAAGGGAAATAAGTTCAGAACTTAAAAATAGACTAGTAAAAAGATATTATACAAGACCCGATATAACAGTGGATAAAGAAGAAAGGCAAGAACTAGTTCATTTAATTAATCAGTTTAACAATAAGAGAGCTGATCTTGACAGGCTTATAAGTAAATTAGAGGTAGGACTTAGTGAGAGAAACCATGGGAGGGGCACCCGTTAGAGTATAGTACACAAGCTTTACTTCAGGCAATTGTCTTATCTTTTATCAAAAAATAATAAAGAATAATAAATATATGAGCCTTGGTAAGGCTCATAATTATGAATCAACCAACTTGTATGAGATAGTAATAAATTAAGGACATTTATATGAATGTAAAAAATAGAAAAGAATTATCTTTTAATTGGGAGTAGTAGTTCATATAATAAATTAGGATAAAAATCTAGCAATATGTAATGATTTAACTAAAAATATGCAGAATAATCTACCTTAAATACGATCTCTAATAAATATATTTATTAATAAATTCATCTCCACTTAAATTTTATGGAAATCTAAATATGAAAAAAGAAAAAATTTTTATTGATTTGAATAGAGAGTTTATGATATCCCTAATTTAAGATAGAGATTTTCACACCTTTCTATAAGAGTCATAATGGACTGTCTATTAAAGGAGCTTTTTTGTGATGGCATTTTTTATCAAAAAAACAAAAAAGGTTTTATTAATAGAATAAAATCTTGACTAAAAATTGTCAATCTACATAGCAAGATTACTGATCAAGTGAAAGACTTTTTACATAAATGATAAAATAAAATAATGAAAACCATGACATTGTAAAAACAAATGATTCAAACATAACTCTTTATAAAGAGTTATCAGAAGACTTTATAAAAAAAGAAGATATTTTTAAAGCAAAAAGCTTTTTTCTTTTTTAAAGAATAAAGTTCAAACTATCGATAATAATTCAGCAGAAGCAAATATAGAGTCTTTATTAAAATCTATATTTGAAGAATTAACTTATTCTGTAGAGCAGCAGAAAGGCGGCCAAATAGATGGGAACAATCCAGAGCAGATATATTGCTTTTTGAAAATGATAAAGACAAAGCAAATTTTAATAAGAAATTAAATGCCGAAATGAAAGAATAATTTATAGAAAAATTGCAAGAAATACATATCAAAGAACTATGCTAAGTGCATTATGTCCTAAAAATTGTTATTGCGTAGAGTTGCGATATATAAATTATAAAGAAACACTAATGTCACTAAATGACAAAAAAATAAAATACTGTATTATTTATAAATTTTATTTTATAATATAGGGCAAAGAAATTACTAAGCGTATTTTAGCTAGTATACTTGAAGAATTGATTCTTTTTATTTTAAGAATATTTTTTATTGTATATATTGTAATATTTAAATAATGAAAATTTATTAAGTATTAGTGAACCTGAAGAAATACTGGTTAAAATTAAGTCAAAGTTGTAAGCTATTAACTATAATTTCATTTTAAAAGGATAAATAGTTTATGAATAAATTATTATTATTGATATTATTTGAATGTATTATTTTTTTATCTTGTGGTGGTAAGGATAGTCTTGAGAGTGGAATTCCCAAGATATCTATAATAGTTGATGGAACTTTTGATGATAAATCTTTTAATGAGAGTGCTTTAAGTGGCGTAAAAAAAATTAAAGAAAAATTTGCGGCTGAATTTATTTTAAAAGAATCTTCAGCAAGTTCTTATTTGTCTGATCTTGAAGGTCTTAAAGATGCTGGTTCAAATTTAATTTGGCTTATTGGGTATAGATTTAGCGATGTGGCCAAGACTGTTTCTTTGCAAAATTCCGAGACGAAATATGCAATTATTGACGCTGTTTATTCTAATGAGACTATTCCCGCTAATTTAGTAGGCATGACTTTTAGGTCGCAAGAGGGTTCGTTTTTGGCAGGCTATATTGCTGCAAAAGTTTCTAAAACGGGTAAAATTGGATTTTTAGGGGGAATAAAGGGCGAGATAGTAGATGCTTTCAGGTATGGATATGAAGCTGGCGCTAAGTATGCCAATAAAGATGTCAATATATCTTCTCAGTACATTGGCAGTTTCTCCGACATTAAAGCTGGTAGAAGTATTGCAACTAAAATGTATTCTGATGAGATAGATATTATTCATCATGCTGCAAGCCTTGCAGGAATTGGAGCTATTGAGGTTGCGAAAGAACTTGGTTCTGGGTATTACGTTATTGGCGTTGATGATGATCAATCATATCTTGCTCCTGATAATATAATTACATCTGTAATCAAGGATGTTGGTAGAGCTTTGGGTCTTTATACATCTAACTATTTAGAAACCAATACTTTTGAAGGTGGAAAATTAATAAATTATGGGCTTAAAGAAGGAGTTGTAGGGTTTGTAAGAAATCCCAAGATGATTCCTATTGAACTTGAAAAAGAAATTACTAATCTTTCTGACAAAATAATCAACAAAGAAATTATTGTTCCATATAATGAGGAAAGTTATAAAAAATTTCTTAAAGAATTTGTTTAACAAAAAATAAGAAAGAATTCTCCACCTAAATTTCACAGAAATTTAGGTGGGGATGAGTTTATTAATAAATGGATTTCTTTTGATTTTGAATATATTTTCTGATGATATCAATGGAAGCACCCCTAGTAGAAATAAGACAATAACTTCCAGACCAAAAATAAGGTTTTCAATAATATTTATCTGAATAAGTAGAATATTTTTTTCTTATAAGCCTTAAAGATACTGTTTTTAGATTATTAATAAATTTAGAAGGTTGAACATTGGGGGTAAATTCTAGTAATAAGTGAATATGATCCTTCTCATGGTTAAATTCATTAAAGGTTCTTTTCCATAAAGAACATATATTAAGTATTATTTGGTGAAGATAAGATGAAATTTCAGCATTTATACTTATATTTAGTAACTAATACTAGGCGATAATTAATAAAATATACATAGTGATTATTAAAAGTTAGCTTGTGTGACATATGCATTTAAATATCCTTGATGCACACATATAAGGAAAAAACCTCTGTTTCAAATACACTATTACTTACGAGCGTTTTCAATTTGAGAAATAAATTTACTTACTAACTCTTTAGACCTATTGGGACAAAGTATTGCAACCACTACAACTCCACCTAATATCACTTAATTTTAGAGTTGTATTTTTAATACTACAATTGTTGCATAGATTAATTGATGGGAAATACTATCAACTCTATGCAAATAGGATCCATACCACTCCGATTTATATGATAATTGTCTTACAAGCTCATACCGTCCTAAATCATTAACACTTTTGCCAAACATTCCTTTTTGCATACCTTTAATTGATAAGCTTTCTATTACTATATTTTTATAATTAGCTACAAAATATAAGATAATTTATGTAGAAAATCTTTTCTTTAATTTAAAATTTTCCCATGCAACTTGGCAACCCTTAATCTAGATTGAGCCCTATTATTTTTAGAATCCTTTTGTTTTTTTGATAGTTTTCTTTAGTATTTCTTAAGTTTGTGTTCATTTTTTAGTAAATATTTAGGATGATTGATTTCCTCACCCTCACTACTTGCTAAAAAATTCCTCATGCTCATATCAATACCAACTACTTCTTTTTTCCTATCTTTAATTTTATCGTTATTTTTAACATCTAAGCACTCAGCTGCTATTGAAATATAATATTTATCATCAGTATCTTTTTCTACTACTACATTTTTAATAACTTCATTGCTCTTAATGTTCTTATGTAGAGTTAATTTTACAAATCCTATTTTAGGAACTTTATATAATCATTTTCTATCCCCATTGAATTTTTTTGAGACTATTAGTTCTAAAAGTTTGTCTATTTTTCTTACTTTTATATTTAGGAAATCCTTGTGTTCTATTTCCTTTCTTAATTTCTCTAAAAAAATTACTATATGCAGAATTTAAGTCAATTTGGGCATTGCAAAGAAGCTAAGCTATCGAGACTTCCCTTAAGAATGGAAATTCTTCTTTATACTTACTCGGATAAGTAATAAGTCCTTGTTTGTTTTTTCATAATAATCTTTCTTATCACTTAACATTTTGTTATATAAAAACCTTACACATCCAAATACTTTTGAAAAATATTTCTTTTGATTAGTGTCGAGATATATTCTGTACTTATAAGCTTTATTAGCACCCATATGTTCTATTATTTTATAATATTTTATAATTAGTGTATATGTCGCATAAGCTAACTTTTAATAATCACCGAGTATATTCTATTAATTATCACCTGGTATTAAATAAGTATTATTGAAATACTTATTTTTGATCTGGAAGTTATTGTCTTATTTCTACTGTAGGAGCCTATATTGATATCATCAAAAATATATTCAAAATCAAATAAAATCGTTGAAACATAGCTTGCTCGCAACAAGTTTTTTTATTACTAAAGTAAGCAAGATTGAAATTTTCAATCTTGCTTACTAGAATTAACACATTATGCAATGTGAACTACTATTCTTAAATTAAAGATTATAGAAATAATAGTTCACAAACTTTCAACTAAAGATATAACCTCCTTTAATAGATTTTCTGCTTCTACGGTTTCTTCTCTCATTTGCTTGCAAAATGCATCTAAATAAGATTTAAGCTTAGTGACATCTGTTTTTATTAGATTTTTATCATCTTGATAATCTAGTAAAATTTGTTTTGTCTTTTCTGATACAAATTTTATTGTAGATAATATTGTGTTAAATAATTTTTTAAGCTTATCTAAATCCGAAATACTTAGTTTATATAGGACATCTTTTTTAGAATATAAGGGATTAGTCACTTCTTCAAGAAGATATCCAATAGCAACAAAAACCCTAAACAACTCCAACTCTAGTGTTTGTCCTGCAAGTCTTAAAATATCTGAAATTTTCTTTAATTCTTTATCATCAATAAGGCTTAGAGTAATATAGACGCGTCTTCTATATTTTATAGATCTATCAGTATTGCTGGACATCGATTCACCTGGTGCTGACACCCAATTCAGATCTGCAAAAGCCGACAACATTCCGTATTGATCAGAAGGCTCTTTTTCCATTTTTTTTATATACTTTTCTTTATATGCATTGGCTGATTCTATTAAATTGATTAGATTATTAAATAATATTTTTTTATTTCTTTCTCTTTCTTCCTTTTTTTGATCGGAAGATGCTTCTGAGTTAGATTTTGAGTTCTCCTCATTAGATGGATACTTAGCATTTCCTTGATTGATTTTAAAATCTGGAGTGCAAGCATTTAAAAATAGAAAAATAAATATATATACAATTATATGATTTTTCACAAACATTCTCCTTAAGCAAAGCTTAATATTTCGCATATCTATATATTTAATTTGATTCAATATTATTATATTATTTTATATATAATAATTATATATATTTTAATTAATTTTATTAAGATAAAATTGTATAAAATGATTTTTTAAGCTTATATAAATTTAAAGTATCTAGTTTGTCTAGGGCATCTTTCTTAGGGCATAAGTAATTAGTAGCCATAATATTTAGAAAACGAATTTATATTATTTTAAGCCCTATTAATGGTAACGAATTAAAAGAATTTCCAAAATTATATATCTCGCAGAAAGAATAGCATATTCATTAAACATTTTTAACGGTTTCTTGGTAGCATGTTATTGACAAATCTCTCTCGGTACTGATGAATATATATTCGGCGCCTGGTTAAGACCAACTCATTTTATCAAAATTCAACATTACGTATTGAGCCGAAGGTTCTTCTTCCATTTTTTAATATACTTTTCTTTATGCGCATTAGATGATTCTATTAAATTGATTAAATTATTAAGTAATGTTTTTTTATTTCTCTGTTTTTTATTTTTAGGTAAAAGCTAATTCTGTATTAGATTTTGACTTCTTCTCATTAGATGGATACTTAACACCTTCTTGATTGGTTTTAAAATTTGGAATGCAAGAATTTAAAAATATAAAAAAATATATATACAATTATTTAATTTTTTATAAACACTCTCCTTAAGCAAAGTTCAATCTTTAGTATCGATATATATATACAATTCTATCAAATTAATATTATATAAAAAAAGAATTATACAAATAAAATAGATACTATAATTAGTAACATTAATAATATTAAAAGAAAAAAAGAGATGTGTGGACAAAGGATTAAAAATAAGGGTACTTATCCTATATATGATGATATTATAGGAAGTGGAGCTAGAGACTCTATACATAACATGTGGGGATAAAACATAGATATGTTGATTTTAGCAATTTATTTTTAAATTTAGAAAATACTAGAAACAACTTAAAAAGCAAGCAAAATAAAAGATGTTAATAAAAATACTGTAGAAATTAGTGATATTAGGAATGATTTAGAAAGCTTAAAAAGTGATCTAGAAAAAATCAAAGAATATCTTGAAAATCTTAAAAAGTAAGAGATAGCTTATAAAGCTATAAAATGTGGGGTACTCAATGTACTCAAGCAAGTCCAACCAGATGTTCCCAAATTATCTCCCTATGGTAAGCTGCAAGCCCCATGTTTTGAACATAATGAGCAACATTTTCGTGCCCCCACAATCTTATCTTTTCCGAATTTTCTCAAACTTAGTTTGAATAAGTCCAAGTTCATCATTGAGCATTCTAAGAGCGCGCTGTACGGTGCGAATACTAGCAACTCTTTTGCCATCTTTTTCAAGAAGTTTCGCGACCATTTTGTAAATATCGCACACTGAATAACGCGCAACCCCAAATGTTTTGCGATAATCTTGATTTTTGCACTCTAATCGCCCAATATACTTTCAAAAGCCTATTATATTGGGCAGAGCGCATTTTTCGCCGCCGGATTAAAAGACTCAACAAAAGACACTTTTACAGTGTCTTTTGTTGAGTCTTGACGGTATTGTATGACACTAATTTGATAAGCAAATCGTGCACAATATATTTGCCCGATCTAGCTTTTTCTATTATTATATTCATAGAAAATTTTTTTAGCAAACCCTTATCCACTAACAAAAACGCTGGTGGTTAAAGGCTAAGTCTAGTTGCATATTGCAATTAGACTTAGCCTTTAATCCTTTATTATTCAAAATTTTAAGGCTAGGGTAATTTTCATTAAATCTCTCCGTAGGAAATAGTATACAACAAATCAATATTTTTTCTCAACAAATTTTTTAAATTTTTTGATTTTTAGCAAAAACGCTATACATATTTGAATTTCAGTCTTGACTTTAGCTACTTGAATTCTTATGTTTGCTAAAATCCCTTTCAAAGCGTATATACCAATTCCAGAGATAGAGATCACTAGCATTGCTATTATGCTGCCAACAATATTCATTTGTTTTTTGAACCCCATCATAATTCCTCTATTTTTAATTTTTTTAAAAAACAAAGCCACATTTTACTTTTTTGAAAAAATAAAATGTGGCCTAGTGCTAGACGGAATTTTTTCAATCCATCTGTCCAATATGACAAAGCATATTGTGAAGTTTTCGAAGAATTTGAAAATTACTATAATGTAAGGATTAAAAACGAATTTTAGGAGATGAAAAACTCAATCAAATAGGTCAAGTTGCGCATTGCAAAGAGCTAAACTATCGACTTCCTTTAAAAGAAAAATGGAAATTCTTCTTTATATTTACTTGGATAAGTAATAAGACTTTTTTTATTCTTTTCATAATAGTCTTTCTTATCACTTAACATTTTGTTATATAAAAATCTTATACATCCAAATACTTTTGAAAAATATTTCTTTTGATTAGCATTAGGATATATTCCGTACTTATGAGCTTTATTAGAACCCATATGTTTTATTATTTTATAATAAAGGATACATCGCTAATCAATTTTTTGTATTTTAATGATTATGAGCACAATTTTTTGATTGTGTTGTGCCCACTCTTGATTAACAATTCAAAATTATAAAAAAATTTTTAAAATTAAAACAGGAGGATTTTGGTGTTTTTGTGTTTAATTATTTTTTAAATGGGGAGGAGTAAATTGTGTATGTAATTATCAATTTTGGTATTAGTTTAGGAAAAAAATTTGCTTAAAAATATATTAATATTATATAATGTTGCGTTAAAAAATCAAAAACTCAAAATTTTTTGATTTTTTAACGCAACTTGAACCCGACAGTGATTCAGAAATTATGAAATTCTCCAAAGTCCAATGGTTTACATGAATATTATCAAGTATTAAATAATTGCCATTTAATATATTGCTTTTGTAAAGCGTTGAACAACTATTTTTAAATCTAATACTATAGAAATAGTTGTTCAAAACTAATCAATTTAACCTATATTAATGCACTGAATACCCCTTCAATGTAGTTTCGGAATTATTCAGTGCAAATTAATATCCTTTTTGGATTGGTTTTCTAATAAGTGAAAATACTATATGCAGAATTTAAGTCAATTTGGGCATTGCAAAAAGCTAAACTATCAACTTCCTTTAGAAATGGAAATTCATTTTTATAATTACTTGGATTAACACTAAGACTTTTCTTATTCTTTTCATAATAATCTTTCTTATCACTTAATATTTTGTTATACAAAAATCTTACACATCCAAATACTTTTGAAAAATATTTCTTTTGGTTAGTGTTGGGATATATTCTATGCTTATAAGCTTTATTAGCACTCATTATTTTTTAAATATTATATTATATTTTAACTTACGTTACAAATTCATCTCCACCTAAATTTCATAGAAATTATAGGTGGGGGTATTCTTTGTTATTTTTTTGATAAAGGCAATATGTATCTTACATCTAGATCGTTTGATAGAAAAAAAGTGGAGCATATTATACCCCCAGAAGAACTTGGCTGATTTTATGGTCGCGTTGGCGGTTGAAGAACAGCTTATCAGATATTTCCCCAATGATTAATAAGTAAAAAGTATAAATATCAATAATTATATTTATACTTTATTGTACTTTAAACAAAGTAATATATAATCTTAATTAAGAATAATTATTATTTATGATATATATTCTTGATTAGAGAGGAGGAGAATATTTTTATGAAAAAAAATTGCTTTTATATGCATTATTAATGATAGGCTTGATGTCTTGCAATCTAGATTCTAAATTATCTGGCAATAAAAGATAAAAAAATAACAATGATGTAAAAGAATTTTCAGATAGTGTTAAGGAAGATGCTTTTAATAATTTATATAGTAATCAAGAAAAGCAAAAAGCTTTTACTAAAAGTTTTGGAGAACTGAAATATAAGAATTTAATTGTTCCTGTAGAGTATGGGATGCCTCTTTGGAATCATTGAACAATAGGGTTGGTATATCCAAATATTTCAATTGGGCATGTTCAAAAAAAAGAAGATTTAATTCCTTATACTAAGGAAGAAAAGAAAGCAGATGAAGCAATTAAATATCTAGAGAATATTCTTGGAGACTCTGGATTTTCTGAATTAATCAAGAATGTGTGTGTACTTAAAGATGAATATACTTTAATAAAAGATGATTTTTATGATGTGATAGGAAAGATTCAAAATAAAAAAACATTACTAATGGGAAATTATAAGAACAACAGAGATAAGATAAGGAGATTGACACAATTGCAAAATGAGTTAAATAAACACCCCATTGAACTTGATCAACTTATAAATAAGATTGATATGGCAGAAAGTGAAATAAGATCGCAGCGTTTTCTTTTTTGATAGGGCTCAAAAAAGGTTAAAAGAAAGTATTATTGAAAGATTAAAGAGCAAAAAAAATGCATCTTATGCATTACAATTATCTAGACAAGCTCAAATGGATGCAAACAACTCTTTAAATAATTTAGAAGCTTATTCTTTAAAAAGAAATGAGGTACTAGGCAGCAAGAAAGATATAAAAGAACTTATTGAAAATGCAAAAACCGTTTTAGCAAGTGTTAATGGACAGTGAATTGCTATTTCTATAATCTTTGATTTAGAAATAGCAATTCACTGTGGGCGGTTTTTAGTATGTTGGCTTCTTTTTGGAAAAAATATTATACAATAATTAGTATTCTTTTTCAATAATTTGCGATCCTTCGGTAATAGAAGAGAGAGCTTTTGAGAGGCAATCCCTTTTAATAGGGTGTCTCTTAACTTTATACTAAACAATAATAAATA
>NZ_CP135183.1:0-57089 GCF_033969665.2 Borreliella sinica
ATATAAGTATTTATTAGTATACTAATAAATACTTATATTAATTTATAAAATTACGCTTTATTCTAAAAATTAAATTTTGATAGTAAATTGTTAACAAGATATTATCCAAACTTAATTAATTATTACTTTTTGAAAACGGAGCAATTATTACATTTGCATAATTTTATTATTACAAACATTTTTTATTTTTTTTAATAATACTTGTGCACATACTACTTATCAACCTTATTATTCATTATATTTAATAAGCTTTCCGACTTCATTAATTAAATTAGCAATATTTATCTTTTCTATTTTAGCTTTTTAGTCAAAAAATCTAAAAGGGTAACATACCAATAGATAACACCATTCTAAAAAAGAAAATATTTACTCTATTTCTACTGGAATTTCTTCTTTTATTTTCGCAGTAGTAATGGATTTTTTTAAAATTTCTAGGTTAAGAATGTAAATTAAGACTTTTAAAACGCTCAATTTTAGATTAAAAAGCAAGTTAAGAGCTTTTTTGAAGCATGGGGGGGAGAGAAAAAAAGATTTTTAACCGATTTGCGGATATAGGGGGATTATATAAAGCATTTCTACAAACAATTTACAACTCAAGCTCAAATGAATCAAAAATAACTTAAAATCTGATTTACCTTTAAGACCACATCAAGATATTTAAAACAATCATTCACCTCCTTTATAATATTTTTTTAAAATTTTTATCTTTTATCTTTAACGGCAATAAACTGATATTAATTTATTACAAATTATGCTAATATTTTACTTGTAAAAATTTTTTATTAGGAGATGATATTAATATGAAAAAATTTTTCACATTAATATTAATTTTTGGCCTGACAATTCAAATTTTTGCAACAAAAGATAAACAGGCTAGAATTGAAAAAGGCATTGAAAGTTTCAATAAATACGATCAAGAGAGAAAAAATCCTATAGGGCCATTTCTTTTGAATTTATTTTTGCCTTTAGGAATAGGATCTTTTGTCCAGGGGAATTATATTGGTGGTGGCTCGGTGCTTGGATTTAATTTATTAGGAGCAATCCTTTGGGGAACCGGCATTATTCTTAATGCTCGCGAAACACAATTAACAGGCTCCATCCTAATAGGGGTGGGAGCAAGCATGGTTGTAGCATCCTATGCAACCTCGCTTATTATTCCATTTACATTTGCAAATTGGTACAATGAGAATCTTAAAAAAAGACTCAGCGCTGAGCTTGCGGATTTTGAACCCACTTTTAATATTGGAATAAACGGGCTCCAACTATTGTTTAAAAAAAGCTATTAAATAAAGCAAAACAATAATTTGTATAACATAAAATATGGATAATATTCAACTCAATTAAGAAAATATTATAAATACAAAAATGGTACAATATTTTTAACAATTAATAATAATTAATATTAATTAAAATATTCTAAACATCCTATTAAAATGGTATAATTATTAATTATTAATAATTAATAATTAAAACTACTTTTTAAGGAGACTATTTTGAAAAAAACAATTATTATATTTACCATACTAACATTTCTGTTTAATTGTACAAACAAACCTAATAATGATGAGCTAAATAATGACCTAGATGAAGAATCTAGAAAATTACAATCTGGATCAAATCAGGTTGACGATGATAGGATTGAATTTAGCAAAACAACACCTTTAGAAAAATTAATGAGTAAATTAAATTTAAACTATCTTGAAAAAGAAACACTAACATTTTTGACAAACTTGTTAAAAGAAAAATTGGTAGACCCAAATATTGGTTTACATTTTAAAAATACTGGCGTTGATGCAAGCAAAATAGAAGAGGCCGTACACAAATTTTTATCAGACCTAACCGAAGATGAAATAAAAGAAATGCTTGCAAAAATTAAAGAAAATAAAGATATAAAAGAAAAAGATCTTGAACAGCTAGATACTTACAAAACTGTACTTGCTAGCGGATTCGATGGAATGTTTAGTCAAGAAGCAAATTCTAAAGATATATTAAACAACCTTAAAAACGCCATATAATACCAAGCCAAGTCTGAAATTTGTAATCAATTTTTTAAAGCTAGTGGTTTTCAATCGCTAGCTTTAAAAATAACTTTTAATTAATCAACGAATTAAATGTAAAACTTGCACCTTTTACACCAGGATATTTTTCAATTATTTTTTTCATAGTAAAATTAAAAAGCCTGGAATCAAGTGAAATTCTGTAAACTTTTTCATTTTGTGGATATTGCTTAGACTTAATGGTAATCTCAGCAATCATATCGCTCCAAATTCCATTGTTACAAAGATCAGTAAAGGCCTCAACCACTTTTTTAGAATCACTAGCACCAAAAGGATATGCAGTTACAAGCCCAGATTCAACTGATTTTTCAGACATTGGTATTCCTGCAAAAAGCCCTCCCTTATTTTCATTAAAATTTATATCGCTTCCCCTGTTTATTAACTTAAACCTAGAAACAGAATAGAACGGATCGCCTTTAATGGTAGTTTCAAAAACAATTAGTGGCATAGCATAAGAAATGTAACTTCCATCAACAGGGGAAACAAGATAAGAATACTTAATGCCCTCAAGCTCTTTAATAAAATTTCCACGCTCATCAAGCAAATCTCTGGCTTTAATTTTCATCCAACGAACATAAATAGGCCACAAAAGCACAGTGATTGATTTTGTCCCTTCTAAAAACTCTATTTGGGAATAATCAATAAATTTATTTTTATTTTCAAAAGCTTTTAAAGTCTCATGGTTTTGAAAATCAGACACCAACCCGGAATCACCGGGCAATAATCTAAAATTTAATGCGCCCAAAGACCTTTTTCCTTGACCAGGGATATTTGATTTATTCTCTTCAAAAAGTCGTCCATTCTCTTTTTCCTTATTAGAATTACTATTCAAATAACAACCAAAAATTAAAGCCACAACGAGTATAATGACTCTTTTCATAATTCTTCTCCCTTAAAAGTTCTCTCTATTATTTAAAAATTTTAAATGTAATTTAAATTACATTATTAGTAGTAAATGTAAAACAATTAATAAAAACCACAATAAAAACTTAGCGCCTATTAATCTCCTTTATTAAGCTGTTTAAAATAGAATTTATATAATCATAAAGTTTCTTATTCTTACCAATATTTTTATAATAAAGTTTAAAAATTTCTAAAAGGGTATTTCTAACTTTAATAATTGATACCCTTCTGTTTTTATTCCTAATAGAGCCTATTGCTTGTTTGAAAGATTTATGTGATTTCTCCATTTCTTTTAAAAACCCATCAACATAATAATTTAATGTTATTTCCTCCAGCTTTCTAAGTATTAGTCTAGAATATTCATTTCCAAGCCTTTTAAATAAATCATCAAGATTCTCAGAATCTAACTCTCCATCTATTAAAACTCCACAAAATTGTAGCGTCTTGTCTTCTTCGTCTGTCAAGCTGCGCTTCCAATTTAAATGCCAATCAAGCTCTGACTTTGTGGTTAGAGAAAATTTTTTTAATTCAAGAAGCTCTTTACTAACACCATTAATTTGCTGATCGACTGTTTTTTCAAGAGCAACAAGAATATCTGCGTTTGAACCACTAGCATTAATTTTGGTTAAATAAAATTGTTGACATAAATTCATATCTAAAAGGGAAATCTCATCTTCTCTATCACTTTTATCGGAATAATTTTCAATAAGTCGCATTAAAATGCTTATTTTAGAGGATAAATCTCCCCATCGCTTTTTCCCTATATCGATCAGAAACTGATTAACATCTCTTTCGCTGTACCTATACTTTATTAACACCTCATCATTGTTTAAAAGCCACCCACCAAGAGAATATCTATTCTCATCATTTTGCAAAGATTTCTTGAAAAATTCAAAATTTTTATCCTCTTCTGAGTTTAAACGGGGAATCCAAATCTCATCATGATTATTTTTCAGCAAAGCTTTACCTTGTCTTGATTTGCCAATATTGCCCCTTAAAGGGGTAATTCCCAAAGACGAAAGGTTATCCGAATCAGACAAATTATCCCCAGTCTGATCTAAGGCTTGAGACATTGAATTTTTTGAATTTTTTGAATTTTTAAAAATTTGTAAATCCTTTTTAGGGTTTTTTGATTCTTTTGAAGTTGCCAGGCTATTTTTTTTACTTTTAAAATTACTTAAGTTAGAGCCTTTAGGCTTATTGTTTTTAGACTCTAAAGGTTTTTTTACATTGCTGATTAAATTTTGCTTATTGTTTGAACTGGCATTTTTTAAATCTTCCTCTAAAGACTTGCTATTACAATTAACAAAAAACAGAAAGCCAATACTGAATGTAATTCCTATTTTATTCATAAATTAAATTTCCTCTATTTAATTATGGGTTTAAATAAAAATATAGCTCACTTTACATACACTAAATGTATACATCATATTAATTCTTGCTGTATAAGTAATTAAGCCTGCAAATGCTTTAGCAATTATTTTTTTAAAATAAAAAAATTAATTAAAATAGTACTAATAAAGCATTAAGCTTAAATTGATTCATTAATACCTTTTAAAATAACTTGGTATTAATAATCTATATTATTTAAAGATGTTGTAAAATTTCACAAGTAACTCAAAAAACAAATATCAACCAAATCTTGAAAATTTAAATTTTCAAATCCAGATCATTTGCAACACAAAAAGCAAGAACAAATAAAAATAGAAAAATTAACTCTCATAAGCATAAGGAGAGTTAATGGAATGGTTAATTAATATAAAAAAATTAAAACGAAGTAGATGCATCATAGTTTTTAACAAGATTACAAGCCTCCCCAATATTCTTAGCGGTTGCAAAAGATTGTCGCAGATTATCTATGTAAACTTTCTCAACTTGCAACAACTGCTGCTTAGCATTTGCAACATTTGCATCATTAGAACGCTCAAGGGCTATTTTGGCATTTCTTTTCGCTTGCAAACACTTAACAACAGTGGCAAGCATTTCTTTTATTTTATCCTCATTTACCTGAAAAATTTGACTAAACTTATCAGGACTACTATCTAAAACCACTTGCTCAAGAAAAAACAAAGCTTCTTTTTGGTCATCATTTAAAGAATCTACAAAAGATGTTTTAATCTCTTTATTTAAAGAACCAGAAGACTTTAAGGGCTTTAAAGACCTTCTCCTGATATTGGAATAATTAAATTCTTTACAAGAAAAGAATAACAAAATAACAAACAATAAAATTTTTTTCATACGTTCTCCCACACTGTGATTACACAAATATTTAAATTTAAAAATTAAATAAACTTTTTTAAAAAAAATATAAATTATAATATATCTCAACATTTAAAATAATAAACATTTTGTAAAACTTTATAGTAATATCGAGCAAAATATGTTAAAATGACTTTGGTAGTTAAAAATGGATATTAAAATTGACGAAAAATTTAATATAGTATTTAACAATGATCTTAAATTAATAGAAAACATTGAAGAACAAAAACAGCGCTTATTCTTTTATCTTAAGACACCAAAAGGCAGCCTAAAGGAAAATCCAAATTATGGGCTTGACCACAGCTTTTACTTAAAACTTTGCAAAGCTAATAAACTAGAATCTATTAAAAATTTTTTTTTAAACCTTTCAAAAGAACTTAAAATAGATCTTCTTAATGTTAAGCCAAGCATTAATAACAAAACAATAACAATAGAATTTTTCTTTTTAGGAAAAGACACTTTAAAAATGGATTTTAAAATATGAGTATAATTTTTGACAAAAACCTGGGAATATTGGAAAAAACAATAGAAGAAATTCAAAATGAAAAAAAACATATTTTGAGAGCAAAATATGGTATAAACATTAAAGACAATTCAATCTATGACATAATAAACTTTCCAAGTTCATACATTGATAAACAAATATCAGAAGTATTAAAAGAGCTTTTTTCCAAAATAAAGGAAAATGGAAGCTATTTTAATGCACTTAAACAAGACTTGAGTACTCCTAAAAGCTCAACTTACGAAGCAATGAGAAAAGCTTTGTTAAATGTTTGGGGGGTTAAGCACATAAACATTTTAAGTGGACCTGGAACAATTAACCTCTACTTAATACTACAAGATGATTGTTTTAAGGATAAAGAAAAAACCCAGATTAAAATTGAGATTAAACAAAATATTTGGCAAGCAATATACTATACAGCGCCAAGCGGAACTGTTTTTAAAGGTGATACTGAAATTGAGTTTTTAAACAAACACAATCAAAAAAAAACATACAAATTCAGCTTGGGTGAAAAAAAATATGCATATCTTAAAGTAATCTATAAAACAGAAACAAAAGATGCAATCTACAAAGAAATAGATACCCAAATTAGAGACATTTACAATAAAATATTAATCGAAAAATACATGGAAATGGGAACATCTCTTAGATATCAAGACTTTCTCGCACCGGTTAGCATTATTAGGGGAATAAAAGAGCTGCGGATTGGAACTTGCATTAAAAGCGACGATATAAAAAAAATAACAGAACTTAATAATGGCGACTTTACATTCAATAAAGATGAGACCGCCAAAGAGAATCAAATCATTGTTTTTGATACAAGCAAAAGACTACTTATTAACAGAGAATAAAAATGGACAAAAAGATACCAAAATTTTTAGAAAACACCCAAATTGAAAAGTTTATTTACAATGAGCTTGATTATAAAAAAGAGATGCTAAGAGAACTAAAAGAACTTCTTGAAAACTTTGCAACAATCAATGTTAAAGACGGCATTAACTCCAAATATATTGCACTACTAATGCTTTCATTATTTAACGCATTTCACTTTAAAAAAGAGCTGGACAAAAATCTTGTTAACTCTTTAGACGCTATTATTTTTGCAATCAAGTCTATTGGTACTGACGAGAGCTTTATTGTACTATTTAAAGCTTTTTTACACGCAAATGTAGAAGTCAGCTCAAACGAAAACGCTCCGGGCGAGATAATAATAAAATTGCTTGGAAATATTAAATCTCCTATTGAATTTAGCATTGCAGCAAAAAATCAAAATAAACTAAAAAAAATAACAGTAAAACATGCTGGACTTAAAAAAAATTTGGTTTCTAATTATATGCCCAAAGATTACAAAAATTCCGTATACGAGTTTATTAAAATATTAATTCCGATAGGAAGAGTGGTAAAAATAATAGACAAAGAACAAATAGAAATAAGAGGAACAGGGGTGATGAAATTTTGTACAGCAGATCATTTCTTTTGATCTATTAAAGTGTAAAGAGAAATTTAAAACTAAAAGAAATTTAAAAGGATAATTTATGAATACCAACGAACCGCAAGAAAGTGTACAAATAAAAGATTTAAACAGAAAAACAAAAGTTAATCAAAGTGATCTTATTCCTGTTGATGACATAGTAGAAGATACTTGTGCAATCACATATAAACATCTCCTGGAACAAATACAAAACGATACATTTTACAACAACGAATTTCAATGCTTTAAAAAAGCAATAAAAGACGTAATTAGTAAAGAACTCTTAGAAAACAAAGACTACATAAAAACCATTTATATTAAAGTAATCTCAAAGCTTTTAGGGCTAAGCGCAACACTTGAAAATATAGATTTTGATACTGTTTTTAGAAAAATTAAATCTACGTTTATTTCAAGTTTAAAGCACACAACAACAAAATTGTCTTCAAACAAAATTTCAATTTACAACTCAACCACAAAAGATTTTGAACTTATTCAATTTGAAATTTTTCTTGAAAGTTTAAAAGAAGTTCTTGCAGAAAAATCTGAAATAAATCAACTAAAAGGTGAGTTAATAAATTTTTTACAAATAAACGATTTTACAAAAAAATTTCAAGATTCTTTCCAGTCAATACCCAAGAAAACTTTTGATACAAAAAATGAGCAACTTGTAAGTTGCTATCAAAACGGAATACCGCAAATTGTAGACACTCCTATTTGGTGGCAAGGAAAACCACATGACTTTGGGGGACTACACACAATAGTTGATGACGCTGCAATTTTAGAATTCCAATATAAGAATAAAGCTACAACTATTGTACTTAAAAACAAAGGCAGCTCATCAATTATAATAGACGAATCATACAAAGAAAATTACATTTATTTACAAATTGATCTAGAAATTAGATATTCAAGCTCAACAGAAGATCACAATAAACAGCTTTACCTTCAATTTGCTAAAAGCTCTGCCAAAATACTAATAGCCTCATTTTCTTCTCAAAATATGTCTACAATTAAAACACCGCTTTACAATGGTTGGTACTACGTTGGGTCAGGCAGTCTACACAAAGGCCAATTATTGCCAATACTAAACAAAGTATAAAAATAAATTAAAAGGAGATATTTATGGATACAATACTTATTTTTTTGTCAACAATTGACAATACAAAGCTCATTATATTAGGAGGATTTATTATGCTGACAATAATGCCAATGATTTTAGCAATAAAGCCTCAGTTTAGAGAAAATTTAAACTTTCTCATAGAAAAGCTCTTAAAAAATATAAATAAAAAGGAAACAAAATGAACAGTAAAATAAATATCAACTCAGGCATTGAGGCTTTAAATAATTTATATGATTTTCTAAAAAGCAGTGATTCTCCAACAGAGATCAAAGTAGAAAAGGGAATATATTTGGGGCTCAATCTCTATAACCTAATAATGAGTATCTACAAAGACAAAATCAGCACCCTTGAGAAGGAAGAATCAATAAAGATATTAAATGAGATTGAAAATGTTAACAATAAAATTACTCAGCTCATATCAAGTATTAATGATGAGAGAGATGCGAATATTATTGAACACTTAAGAGAAGAAAGAAACCAGCTAATGATAATCAAAACCAAAGCACTTGAAGAACAATCAAAAGGATTGTCACAAGATTTTCAAAACAACATTAACAAAAAAGACCAAGAATTAAAAGGAGATAAAATTGAAAATTAAAAATTTCCATCCCCTTTTTATTTTTTTATTTTTATTAAGCATAATTTTGGTATTTTCATGCTCTACAATAGCAAGTCTTCCAGAAGAACCAGCATACCCAAAAGAGACAACATTAAAGGCTTTAAGCTTGTATGAAGCACACCTTTCAAGCTATGTTATGTACTTACAAACATTTCTTGTAAAAACTAAACAAAAAGTAAATAATAAAAATTATCCAGAGTTTACACTTTTTGACACAAGTAAATTAGAAAAAGATCAAACTCTAAAATCAATCAAAACAAACATTACTAATTTAAAAAATTACATTGACAAAATAAAACCAATTGCAATGCAGATTTACAAAAAATATTCAAAAAATATGCCTTAAGTCATTTGATTCTTCTTCATAAAAGTCCCAAAGTTGTGGGACTTTTTTTTAAAAAATAGTCTTAATTTGGTCTATACTAAATTAAAATTTAGTATCATTTTATTTTTTTTTAATTTTCTATTTGTTATTTGTTGATCTTATACTATAATTGTATTTATATTAAGTTATAATTAATATAATATAAAAAGGAGAATATATTATGAATAAATATTTATTGGGAATAGGTCTAATATTAGCCTTAATATCATGTAAGCAAAATGTTAGCAGCCTAGATGAAAAAAACAGCTCTACAGTGGGTTTACCTGGTGACATGAAAGTTCTTGTAAGTAGAGAAAAAGACAAGGACGGTAAATACAGTCTAATGGCAACAGTAGACGGGGTTGAGCTGAAAGGGACTTCTGATAAAAACAATGGATCTGGAGTACTTGAAGGCACAAAAGCTGACAAAAGTAAAGTAAAATTAACAATTTCAGACGATCTAGAAGAAACCATACTTGAAGTTTCAAAAGAAGATGGCAAAACATTAGTATCAAGAAAAACAAATTCTAAAGATAAATCAATACTAGATGAAAAATTCAATGAACAAGGTGAATTATCTGAACGAGTGTTAACAAGAGAGAACGGAAGCAAACTTGAATCCACAGAAATAAAAAGCGATGGAACCGGAAAAGCTAAAGAAATTTCAAAAGACCTTATTCTTGAGGGAACTCTAGCTAATGACAAAGCAACATTAACAGTTGTAGAAGGAACTGTTACTTTAAACAAGCACATTGCAAAAGATGGAGAAATAACAGTTGATCTTAATGACACTTCAACTACTTCTGGTACTAAAAAAACCGCAACATGGGATTCAAATAATCATACTTTAACAATTACTGTTAATAATCTAAAAACCAAAGATCTTGTATTTACAAAAGAAGGCACAATAACCGTGCAAAAATACAACACAGCAGGAGATGCTCTAGAAGGCACACCAGCAGAAATTAAAACACTTGATGAACTTAAAGACGCTTTAAAATAAGGAGAATTTATGAGACAATATTTACTAGGATTTACTTTAGCATTGGCTTTAATAGCATGTTCACAAAAAGGCGCTGAACAAAAGAATTCACAAGATCATAATGATCAAGAAATTATTGATTCAAAAAAGCTAGAAAAGAGAGATAAAAATCTTCCTTTAGACACCGAAAGATCAGTACTTTTGTTTAATGGCAACAATATTTTTATAAGCAAAGAAAAAAATAAAGCTGGTAAATATGATATCAGAGCAATAGTCGATCAAATTGAATTTAAAGGGACTTCTGATAAAAATAATGGATCCGGAAATCTTGAAGGTGCAAAAGCTGACAAGAGTAGAGTAACAATACTGATTTCTGACGATCTAAATACAATAACTGTAGAAACATATGACGTGAGCGATAAAAAAGTTTCAAGCAAAGTTGTTAAAAAACAAGGTCTAATAACAGAAGAAAACTTCAAAGCTAGCAAATTAGACTCAAAAAAAATAACAAGATCAAACGAAACTACAATTGAATATTCACAAATGACAACTGCTCAGGATGCTACACATGCAGTAGAGATGCTAAAAAATGGTATTAAGTTTGAAGGAAATCTTGTAGGTGGAAAAACAACACTAAAAGTAACCGAAGGTAATGTTACACTAACAAGAGAAATTGAAAATGAAAAAATAAAAGTCTTTTTGAATGACACTACAACCGGTTCTAATAAAAAGACAGCAACATGGCAAGAAAATTCCAATACCTTAACAATTACTGCTGACATTAAGAAAACTAAAGATTTAGTCTTCTTATCAGATGGTACAATTACATTGCAAAACTATGATAGCAACGGTGCTAATCTTGAAGGCAAAGCAACTGAAATTAAAAGTCTTGCAGAGCTTAAGGGTGCTTTAAAATAATATATAAACAAACCTTCTCCTATAAAGGCATTGGCCAATATAGGGGATTGTTTATTGCAAACAAAAACTGAATTTATATATTTTCAATTTGTTACTTCTAGAAAAAGTCTCTTAGGAGACTTTTTCCCTTGTAAGAGGGAAAACATAAAAAATATACACACCCGAGACATTTAAGCTTTTAAAATCAAAATAAAAAGCTCTATTAATACTAAATGTATAGCTAAAAATTAAGGAAACTAATGGGGCTAATTCCTTCATTCAAGAGTTAGCCTTGAATGAAGGATAAATAAATCAAATAATCTAATCTAAATTCTCAAATAAAATTAAACCCATCGCTAACAAGCTTACTATTTTAAATAAAAATTAACGCGTAAAAATAATTTACTCTTAATATAAGCTAATTCATTATTAAATTTTATTACAAAAACTTAATTTTGTAAAGTATATTTAACAAATATGCATTAAATATACTTTTTTTTTCTTTTTTATATAAAAATACTTTACTTTTTTAAGAAACTGTACTATTAATTAATTTATAATTAAAGAAATTACTTATATTAGGAGTATTAAATTGAAAACATTAAAACAAAAATCACTAAACACTACAAAAAAGGTAAAACAAGCTACAAAGAATTTCCAACACAACTTGATTGTATTAATCTCTACTCTAAACTTCATAAACTTAAATTTTAAAAAATACACACAAAAAAACATACTTTATTTTCTAAATAAAAACCTTGAAAGAAATAAACAAAACCCCATAAAACTAAAAACACTACAAAACTATTTATACACACTAGATAAAAAATTAAAAGTCACGCTAAACTACTGCAAACATTTAGGAAAAAATTCTGGAAGTGAAACTTATTATAAACTTAAATATGAAAAAGGAAAATGTTATTCAATAATTAACACATACTTCAAAGAAAAAACAAATAAAAAAATTAATGAATTCACACAAAGAATAAAAGAATTTAATCAAATAAATAGTAGTGCTAAATGGGAGTGTATTAATAATACTAATAATATATATAAATATAAAGAATATAGAAATATACACACTAATTCAGAAAAAACAATAAACAACCAAATAATAAAAAAGTATTTAAGCAAATGTAACTTCAAAACAGAAATTCCATCTCTAATAATGAACTTAAAAACAACACATAAGACCAAAATTTACCATTTAAGAAACCTAAAACACATTGAAAACGAACTCAATGAGGTAGATCCTAAAAGGATTGAAAAGTATCTATCAAATGCTATAAAAGAGAATATAAACAATCCGGGATACCTATGTAAATTTTTTAAAAACAATGGATACAGAAAAATAATAAACAAAATAAAAGAAAAAAATATAAACTATATAAACAAAAAAGAGATTTTAAAAAAAATACTTAAAGAAAAAATAAGAAATTTAGAAAATGAACAATATAAAAAAGAAGATCTTGAGAAGTTTTTTAACAAAACATACGAAATTTACAAAACAAAACCACATTTCATAATAGAATACAAAAAATATCCAGATTTAGATAAGTTAGTCAAAAGAGCAAAAACAGAAGTTCCTAGAATTCAAGACAAAACAGAGAAACTAAAAAGTATAAAAAACAACATTTTTAGTATATTATTAGAACAGTTAAGGCAAAAAGTAGAAAGTGATAGACTAGTTTCTACTTTAAAATCATTCATTGAGAATGAGCCTGATCTTAAGTATAGTAAGGTATTTGATAACTCTTACTATAATAATTTAATTAAAATATTGGGCTGAAAAGAAAATGAACAGTTTAGCTCTGTTATTAAGGAAAAAGGAAAAAAATGACGGCTTTACTTGAGCGATTAAAGCAAAAACAAAAAGAATTAAAATTGAACGTAGATGATAAACCTAAGTTCAAAAAAGAAAAGAAAGCCAATGTCTTTTCTAAGATTGAGGAGGTTAAAAGTAGAAAAATATACCATACTAAAATCTTTAACGACTTTTATACATTTGGAATAAGTAAAAACGAACCTACAAAATTTTTCATTTCCTTAAGAGGAATCTTCAATATAGAAGACATAAGTATGTTTCACTTATTCTCTTTAAGAGAAGACGACGAGTTTATGGGAATTCATTATGGAATAAGAAAGCTTGATAAAGCTTTTATTGTAAAGAATTTTAATAAGAAAGAAACTTATACGCTTAGAAAATGTGAATGCATTGAATTTCGGTTTAAAAAAGGTTCTGTTTTTTGTTATTTAAACGGTCTTCATGTTTTACTTAAAAAGGATAAGGTCAATAGTCCTTATTATAATACGCTTTTAAATATTATTTTAGAACTAGAAACTGAACTATACAAATTTTATAGCAAAAAATTATCAAAAGGGGGAATTATTCCTGAATGGATAAAGAAGAGACAAAAGTAATAACAGTTGCAAGCATCAAAGGTGGAGTCGGCAAGAGCACGACAAGTTTAATTTTTGCCACACTGCTTTCGATTGAATGCAAAGTTCTTTTAATAGACATTGATACTCAAGCCTCAACAACAAGCTATTTTTTCAACAAAATTAAAGAAAGCAATATAGATTTAATAAACAGAAATATATACGAGGTTTTAATATCAAACTTACACATAGATAATGCATTAATAAATATTAGCAAAAACTTAGATTTAATTCCAAGCTATTTAACATTACATAAATTTAATTCAGAATCTATCCCCTACAAAGAATTTAAATTAAAAGAACAGCTAAAGTTACTTGGCAATCATTATGATTATATAATACTTGATACTAATCCCAGCTTAGATTTTACCCTAACAAATGCTCTTGTATGCAGCAATTATATAATAATACCAATAACAGCAGAGAAATGGGCTGTTGAAAGCTTAGATTTATTTAATTTTTTCATGGACAAATTATTATTAACTTTGCCAGTGTATTTAATCAATACTAAATTTAAGAAAAACAACACACACAAAGAACTTTTAAAGGTTTTAGAGAAAAATAGTAATTTCTTGGGGACAATATCTGAGAGAGAAGACTTGAACAAAAGAATAGCAAAAAACGACAGATTTGATTTGACGAAGGATTACATAATAGAGTACCAAAACACGCTTGCTGTGTTTTTAAATAAATCGGGTTACGTACACTAAGTGTACTCAATTGTAAAGGAGGAGCACAAGTGGATATAAAGATAAATAAAAGAAATTTATCTGAGGGCATTAGAGAAGAAGAACAAGCTCTTGTTCATTATAATAAACTTAAAGAAAAATTAAACATTAATTTTCAAAAAGAAATTTATTGCAAACTAGAGGCAATGAAGGTTTTAAAAGAAATTAAAGATAAAGAATATTATAAGCTGGACAACTATTCTAATTTTGATGATTTTGCAAAAGATTACAGACTTGCTAGAACTCAAACATACAAATATCTTAAGATTGCAACAGCAATAGAAGAAGGATTGATTGAAGAAAAGTATGTGATCAAAAATGGGATTAATGAAACAATTTGTTTGCTTAAAACAAAAGAAAGTCCGAGTTTAAAAAAATCTAATCAAAACCCAATAAAACCACTGAGATTCCAGCTTAAAAAAGAAGAATCTTATTCTTTTTATAAGAAAAATGCTAAACTTACAAGTTTTCTTTTAGAAAAAATTTTTTTTGAGGAAAAAGATTTTTTATTAAAAATAATTGAAGAATTTGAAACTTCAAGAAGTAGACAAAAATGAAATATTTATTTGCAAAACTTAAAAAGTTAGTGTATACTTTATAGGTACAGACTGACACGCAATGTGTCGCTCTTAATATAAGGACCTGTTACCTTAAAGGGTTTATTGGGGATTCTTTTTAAAGAAATTTCAATAAACCCTTTAACTTTTAATCAAAAGTTTTTAATTTTAATTTTATTTTTATTTTTAAGAGTAATTTTAGAAAAATTTAGAAAAGTATTTACAAAACACAATTTTTTTTATACTATAATATTAGTAAAAACTTATATTAGGGGTTAAGATGAAAAGGCTTAATAAGATCAAAGGGAAAGAATACTACAAAATTTTAATTAGAGCTTTTGCTATTAAAAACAATATGTTTGAGTGGCTTGGCTTTAGCAATCTTAAAGATTATTCTTAGAAACTTAATATTTTCTTATTAAGCTTTTAGATTCTAATTTTAGATTCTAATTTTGGAGTTTAAATTGAGATTTATTATTATTGCTACGGACCATTAAAATATAAAAAATATTGAACTTTCAATATTTTTTATATTTAAGGAAATGTCTATGTAAGAAGTCTCAAATGTGTGTTCCTTATAAATAAAAATGGAGCAAGCATGCTTAATTATTTAAAAATTATATTTAAAAATTGTTTATTTTTAATTCTTTTGTTAAATATTAGCAAAAGAAAAACACTAAAATCCATATTTTATCGTCTCTATTAATGGATTTTAAAAAGTTTAATTTTAAATGATAAACATTTTTACAATTTAAAGTTTAAGGAGAATTAAAAAATGTTTATTGAAAAAATATTGCAAAACAATAAAGATCTTTTCAAAGATATTCAAAAGTCCGGATGTTATTTTTTATCTTTGCATTATTGGATATTTACTTTAACAGGTTTTGATTTTAAGATAAAAGACGTTAATTTAAATTATCAACGGTTTTTAGAATTAGGCTACATTAGAAATGATTGTTATATTTTAAATCCTTGTAAAATTCTTGAGTATTATAAAATATTTTCTAAGGTTAGGCATGAAAGTCCACTTTATTTGCCTGTAGCTGGCAGAGAGTTTGAAATAGCAGTAATTAAGCCAAAAGATCAATCTTTTGAGCATTTTATTGTAATGGATAATAATAAAGTGCTTTACGATAGTCTTGATTTAAGGTCCAAGGGAAGGAAATTCGAAATAATATCAAAAAGAATATTTAATTATTTTGTTTGAAAATGTTAATGTAGATTTTATTAACTTTTTTCATAGCTTTTTCCTTAGTTTTATCAAGGCCGAACAGTCCGAAGCTCAAGTTTCGGTTGCTCGGCCTATTGTTTTAATTAAGCACAAAAATAGTGTTTATTAAGAACTACTTGCAGAATCACCACCATTTTCTGAAGCTTTTTTCTCGAGGTTTTCGAGAGCAGTCTTATTTTTTTTATGAACGTTGTCCAATTTGTCCTTCATTTTTTTTGCGATCTCAAGTACTCTTTCAGCTGTATTTGCAGGGTTTTGTTCAGTGCCCATTGAAACCGTTTTTGTCATATGTTGTACCCCAATCTTTTCTAGTGACGCTGCGGCTTTAAGCATTAAGTCATACATTGCCGAGAATTGGCCACTGCCCCCACTATCTTTAATTTTAGTGGCTTCCTCTTCTATATCTTCTACAAATTTTTTTGCCACTTCAGTAGCCCGAATTTTTGCTTCATGTATGAATGGGTTTTCTGATACCCTACTACCTGTTGCTGTATCTGAGTGGGCTTCTAATTTTACGCCTTTTGCAGCAGCCTCTTTTGTAATTGAATCTATTTCATCTTGAATGTCTTGAACTGATGATTCTAATTTTTCTTTCATTTCTCCTGACAAACCACACGCCAGAAATAGTTTAACAAGTAAGGTTAGTTTAAGTAAATTTATAAAATTTTTATTCATATTATATCCTTTTTTTACATTTAAATTTAAATAAAAGCAAAATAAAAGCATTTATAAATATTAAATTGTAAAGATTAGAACAAGCCAAAATTTTAATTCAGCCTATTTTAATTACAATATTTTAAGATTTATTTCTTTTCTTTGCTCTTATTAGGTTTTTTCTCCTCGCTGTCAAGGTTTTGTTTTTGCTTAATCTTTTCTAGATTATTTTCTATTTGTGCCTTAACTTCAACCAATCTTTCAGCTGTGTTTACAGGGTTACTTTTGGTTTGCTCTAAGATAGAATCTTTTGTTTTTATTCCAATCTCTTCTAATGAATCTATAACTTCAAGCACTAACTCAAACATAGCTGGGAATTGATCACTGTTTCCATATTCTTTAAGTTTTAAAGCCTCTTCTTCTACTGCCTTAAGGAACTTTTCTGTTGCATTAATGGCTTGCACCTTTGCTTCTCTTAAGGGCACTCCCCCGCTTGACACTTTAGACCCAGTTTCAGTAGTGGTAAAAGCTTTAAAATTTACACCCTTTTCAGCGGCTTCTTTTTTTATTTGTAAAATTTTATTTTTTACATCCCTGGAGGATGCCTCAATCGCTATTTTTGCCTCTTCTGTTTTTCTTGCTAATTCAGGATTACAAGACGTCAACAGAGTAACAATTAAAGCTATGATTTTTAAATTTAACTTTTGCATTTTTTATCTTATATTACCTCCGTACTAAAAATAATTAATATTAACTCTAAATTTTAGACCACTTTATTAGAAATAAAATAGAACAAATTAATTGGCAAAGTTAAAATAATTTTTGGATTTGTACTATATTGTGCTAGACTTGCAACTTTAAGGTTCAACGCCAGTTTGTCACAATATTGTAAATTGGTTATTTTATATAAATTAAATCAAAGATCTAAAAGAATTTAGGTCTTTAAAACAAAAGAGAAGCCATGCTCCCGCAATTTATTGGCTTCTCTTTAAAACTACTTTGACTATTTTGGCTTAAATTTAGTTAAGGCGAAGTATTTGGCTTAGAAGGCATAATAGCTCCCTTTAAGCCTTTTAAGAATTGTCCTGTTTTTTGAGCACCAGAAACTATTTTATTTTTTCCTTTAATTATTATGTCTAGCAAACTCTCATTAGATGTGTTGTTGCCGGCAGCTTCTATTAAGGTTTTCAGTGCTTCATTTTGTTCGGTAACAACTATTTCTTTGATTTTAGTTTCTTGTTCTTGGGTAAAAACTTTGTTGTCCATGTTGCAGGATAACATTAATACTAGTAATAAAATATATTTTATTTTAAACATTTCTTTCTCCTTTACCATTTATTTTTATTAATTTTTTTCTATTTAAAAAATATATCTCTTTAATTTAATTATTCATAAAAAAAAACATTTAATTTTTTCTTGAGTTTTTAAATAAACTTAATTAAAATAAAATAATGATATTTAAAAATAGAAAAGAAGAATATATTTTTTTATTTAAAAAAGGTTTAAAAGATTTAGACATTGCTCAAATTTTAGGTGTTGGCGAATCTTTTGTAGCAAAAGCTCGAAACAAATATTTTCAATCCAACGATTCTTTTAGCAAAAAAAACTCTTTTCCTAGTGATTTGGCAGTAGAGAATATTTCTAAAGTATCTTTTAATGAGGATAATTTTAACAACTTAGTACTACTTGCTGCAAAAAAGGCCTGTGAGTTGGAAAATGCTAAAAACGAGACCGAAAAGTTATTTTACGAGATAGTTTGTTCTTTTATTGATTCTCATCATAGATATAAAAATCTTAGCTTAAAGTCAATAAAAAAAGATACATTAATCTTAGATTTAAAAATTAGCAAACTTCAAGGCGAGCTTAAAAGTAATAAAAAAAGAGGCTTAAAAGGCGATGAAGGGCTTGAAATAGAGCTTGCTAATAAGATTAAAAAAAGAGAAGAGCTTGAAAAGGAGCTGGTTAATATTTGCATGAGAGAGGATTATGATGCTCTTGTTAAACTTAAATCTGTTTTAAATAGTAAGAATTTAAAATTGGGGTAAAATTTGAAATTTTTGAAATCTTTAGCATTTCTCAATCTTGAGAAAAAGTTTAAAAATAAGTTTAACATTAACATTTTAGATTATATTAGTCCAAAATCCACCAATATTTGTTTTAAAGATTTTGAAAACAAATATTTAACCACCAAGCAAAAAGAAGTGCTTTTTGACATAGAAAGTCACGATTATTCAAAAGTAATATTTAGTGGCGGGATTGCAAGTGGTAAAACGTTTTTAGCCTCATATTTGCTTATTAAAAAATTAATTGAAAATAAATCTTTTTATGAGCAAGATACTAATAATTTTATTATAGGTAATTCTATTGGTTTGTTAATGACAAATACCATTAAACAAATAGAAAAGATTTGTGGGTTGTTAGGAATTGATTATCAAAGAAAAAGAAGTGGCGAATCTTTTTGTAAAATAGCAGGGCTTGAGCTTAATATTTACGGAGGTAGCAAAAGAGATTCTTTTTCTAAGATTCGAGGGGGCAACAGCGCAATAATTTATGTAAATGAAGCAACAGTAATTCACAAAGAAACTTTACTTGAGGTATTAAAAAGGCTTAGAAAAGGCAAAGCAATTATTATTTTTGATACCAATCCCGAAAGCCCAGCTCATTATTTTAAAACAGACTACATTGAGAATACAGATGTTTTTAAAACATATAATTTCACAACGTATGACAATCCTTTAAATTCGGCAGATTTTATCAAAACTCAAGAAAAGCTTTACAAGAATTTTCCCGCTTACAAGGCTCGAGTGCTTTATGGGGATTGGATTTTAAATGAATCTTCACTATTTAATGAAATGATTTTCAATCAAGATTATGAGTTTAAAAGCCCAATAATGTACATTGATCCTGCATTCTCAGTAGGTGGAGACAATACAGCTATTTGCGTTTTAGAGCGCACTTTTGAGAAGTTTTACGCGTATATTTATCAAGATCAAAAACCAGTAAGCGATAGTCTAATGCTAGGCTCTATTCAAGTTTTAATAGAAAATTTCAATGTAAATACTGTTTACATTGAAGAGAGGGATAGCATTAAAGGTGATGGAATTTTGACCAAAACAATTCTTTTCCTAAGAAATAAGAGCATTTGTTATTTTAAAGTTGCGCCAATAAAACCTTTAAGCTCTAAATTTAAAAGAATATGTGCTCTTATTCCTTTGTTTGAAAGTCGGAAAATAGAATTTTTAAAAATAATAAGTAAAAATGTAGTAGCTGATATTTACAGCTACAAAGGAGATGGCAAAACAAAAGATGATGCTCTTGATTCTCTTGCAAATGCTTATCTTCTTTTAACGCTAAATTATAAAGAAAAATTATTTCATTTTGGTAAGTTTAAATATTTATGATTTGATCTAAATTGTTAGCTATTAATTTAATGCTTTATTTCATTTTATTTGATAGTTAATTTAAAAACTAATTTAAAATTTAAAGCAATTAATTTTTTTTTTAAAAAATTCAATTTTTTATAAAAAATACAAGATAAATATTAATCTTTTAAAAGTTTTGAAAAATTAACTTTAGTTATAATTGTTTGAGATATGTTATCGATATGCTTTATAATAAAGTTGTTGTGAATTTTTATTTTAAATTAAAGGAGGAAATAATTGTTATGGGAAGAAAGGAGGAAATAATTGCTATGAGAAGTAAAATTTTTTTCATGTATTTATGTATAGCTTTGGTTTTTCTGTTCAGCTGTAATGTCTTTTCGGGGGCTGAAGGCAAGGAAAATTCAAACTTAACAGATGAACAAAGGTTGGAGATTATAAAGACTCTTAAAAGTCGATTGGGCGGTGATTCTGAAAAAATAGCTAAAGTTGATAAATATTTTGAGCAATTAAGCGATTCTAAAAGAGATATTGTTTTGCAGTTATTTTCAATTGGATTTGAATATATAAATTCCAAAGAATCAACATCCCCAGATTCAGAAAATAGAAAATCTGAGCTAGCTGCTTTAAAAAGTGATTTTGAGTCTAAGCTGAAACAGCTAAATTACACAGAAGAGGATTTTAATAAATTGACAGAAGAATTTGATAAATTCATTGGTGAGTCTGCCTAGTGAATGTATTTCAATGTATTCGAATTAAGAAGATTTAAGTGAAGTTTATTGTAAATATTTATTATTTAATAATTTTGATAATTTAAAAAAAAATCAATCAGACATTTTTTTATCTATTCAAATATATTTCAAGGAGAGAGAAATATGAGAATGGCTTTTTTATTTTTTTTTTTAATATGGCTTTTTGGTTGTAGTTCTTTTAAAAATCCTAACAATAAGGATTTGTTGTCCCAAAATAAGGAAAAAACCTCTAACTATAATAGAGAATATTATCAGAAAAACAGAGAAAAACTTAAATTAAGAGCTAGAGAGCGGTACCGTAGAAACAGAAGAAATTAAATTAAGCAAAGAATTAAACTTTTTAAAAATTTTAAAGTAATTTCAATATTAAGCAATATATTTGATTTGGTTGATAAATTTATGCAAAAGATGTGTGTTTGAGTTTTATTTAAATATTTTTTGGTTTTAAAATAAATTGAATTTTAATTAGGAGAATATACATGAAGGGATATATTTATATATGTATATTGATAATAGTAGCAAGTTCTTGTTATTTAAATAATTTTTCTGGTATGAAAAAGGGTGATTTTGATAAATATAATTTAAATTTTACTAAACTTTCTTTAGCAGAAAGAGAAAGTGCTATTTTGAAAATTCAAAGAAAATTCAAAAGTCTAACCGATAGAATAAGCTCTAGAATCTCTAATTATAGCGAGATTAAAGTTAGCAATTTTTTTAGCGAATCTAGTGAGCAAAAAATTAATCTTTTAAACAAAATATTAGAGATTTTAAAAGTACAGCACGGCTTAATGGAGAAAAGTAGCAATAGTTTGAGTAAGCTTAGCATGTTAAGTGGAGGCAATCATACTGTTTTTGATCCGCAGCCGGAATTGAGACAGTTAAATCAAAAATATTCAGAAATAGATGAAAAATTAAGAGAAATATGTGGTTACATTCTTAGTAACAACATTGACTTTAATAGGGCTTTAAAAGATTTAACCTCTTTAAAAGAAAGTTCTTTGGTATTAATGCAGCAAAAAGGGTTTTAGCAATAGAGTCTGAAATTAAGCTCTATTGCTAATAATTTAATCGTCTAAAGGTTTAATTTCTGATAGGGCAAATCTTTCTGAACTATTTGTGCTCCACCCTGCCCATTTGTCATTTTTAAAAAGATAGTTACCAGCAACACTGTATATTGGAATTACTGGATAATCATTTTCAATTATTATCTCTTCAATCTTTTTCAATAACTCTAATCTGGCTTTTTCATCCACTTCAACTTCAGTTTTACTTATCAGCTCATCAAGCTCAGAATTTGAATATCCGTAAGATGCAAGATGTGAGTTTTTAGTTTCAAATATATTAAAAAATGCCATGGGATCTAAATAATCTCCTTGCCAGGACCTTACTGAGATCTCATATTGTCCTTTTAAAACGCTTGATATGTGGTTACTCCATGTTTCAGGCTCAATTTCCACATCAATATTTAAGACTTTTTTCCATTGGCTTTGAATAAAGCCAGCAACTTCTTTTCCCAGCTCATTTTTATTGTATTTTATTGTAAGAGTTGGAAATTTTTTTCCATCCGGATATCCGGCCTCGGCTAAGAGTTTTTCTGCTTTTCGTGGGTTGTACAGCTTTAATTTTTTCCCGTAATTATAATTGTTAAGGTTAGGGCTTATCTTTATTGTTGCTTTAAAGTTATTATCAAGCACTCTGTAGACCAATGTTTCTCTGTCGATTGCAAGAGATAGTGCTTCTCTTACTTTTACATTGTTAAGCGGTTTAACATTCATATTTAATGAGAAAAATCCAATTTCGTTAATATCAGATGAATAAAAGTCTTCTCTTAGGATAAGCTCATTAATAAGGCTTAAGGGGATGCTGTTAAAAATAGCATCTATTTCATTGTGTTCGTACATACTGTAAATTCTGCGGGCATCGTTTATGGTAACAAATGTCATCTCGCCAATATCAACATTTTTAGCATCAAAATATTTTTTATTCTTTTCAAGAGCTATTTCTTCGTTTAAGATTCTTCTTTTTATTTTAAAAGGCCCGCTTGTAACTATGTTTTCTGGGCTTGTCCATTTATTTCCAAACTTTTTAACAATGTGGGTAGGAATAGGTATAAATATTGGTTGTGTAAGCATGTCAAGAAAATATATTGTTGGTTGGGAGAGAGTTATTTCTAAGGTTTTTTCATCAATCACCTTTATTCCAACTTCATCTGCATTTAATTTTGTTGTATGAAAATCTTTTGCATTTTTTATTTTTGATGTTAATAGGTTAATATTTGGTAAATCCTCATTAGTTTCTAAGGCCATTATGTAGGATTCTTTAATAGTATCTGCTGTTATTTTAACGCCGTCGCTCCAATAAATGTCGTCTCTTAAGTGGAATGTATAGCAAGTATTGTCGTAAGAAATGTCCCAATTTTTTGCAAGTCCAGGTCTGTATCCACCCGTTTTGGGATCACCTCTTAAAAGGCCAATAAATAGTTCGTTTATAATTAAACTTCCCAGTTTATCACTGCAAAACTGTGGATCAAGTGATGTGGGTTCGCTTCCAATTCCAACCCCAAAAACAAGATCATCTTTTGCTTTAGAAATCGTGCACGAGACTGTAGCCATAATCAGTAGTGCTAAAAGTAGTATTTTTTTTATTATCATATCCTTATGTCCTCTTATTATTTTCCAAATAATTAACTTATTTTACAGCAAATTTATTGCAATACATTTTTTTAAAGCACATTTAATGCTTTTGTGGAAATTCTAAAAGGCTTGTTGTGGTTTTTATTATTGGTTTAAAACTACAAATAAGGCCCTTAAAGCCTCATTTGTAGTTTTAAAGAAGTTTTCAATGAATTGTTGATTTATAACAATAAACAAATATATATCTCTCTTTTATTTTTTCAAATAATATTGATTTTTTTATATGCCCTGAGAATTTTATAAAATGGACTATAATTTCCCAAATATTTTGGGAGGTTTTAATGAAAAAAATAAAAAGAATAAGTATTTTATTAGCACCATTATTAATGCTTGTATTTTCTTGTAAACAATATGTTGTTGATGGCGTTGTTAAGTCGCTCACAGAGATTGACTCTGGTGACGGGAATCTTCATATTGTTAGCAATACATCAGCTCAAGATCTTATTGGTTTAAAAGAGCCTGCTTTAACATCACAAGAAGTCAAAAAGCTAGAGACTTTAAAAGGCTTCTTAAAAGACGCAATGTGTTCTAATGGTAGGGAAGAAGAAGACTTAAAAGCTGAGTATACCAAATCCTACAATGAATTTTTTGATTGGCTTTCTAAGGATTTTAACATGCAAAAAGAGTTTATCAATGCCTTTAACAAGATTAACGACATTCTCACGAAAGCAGTAGATGAAAGCAAAAAAGTAAGGCCCGATCAACAATCTTTAGGCTTTAATGAGTATCTTTGCTACAAAATTAAAAATAGCAGAGGCGGGGCTATAAGTTTATATTTCCAAAAGATAGCTGATGCATTTGGTACTGAAGATTACAAAAAGCAAGATGATGAGGGTAGTCAAAAACCCGAGAAATGCAATGAAGAGATTTTCAAGGTAATTAAAAAAGTTCTTACTGAGGGTGAGAATAACAAAGAATTAGCAAACTTAAAAAATTGCACAAATCTTTAAACATTTAGATTGTATTTTATTAGAAGACAGGCTCTGTTGAGAGCTTGTCTTTTTCATTTTTGAATATTTAGTTTACGCTTATTTTATTTTAAATGGTTTTTAATATTAAAAGGTAGAGAAACTGCTCTCTACCTTTTTAATATTTATTGGGATTGGATAAAGTATTAATTTAACTTTCTTTTTAATATTATTTTATAATATTAAATTTTTAACAGCGCTAGTAACAGCAAGCAAAATATTTTGTAAGTTTTGCTTATAAGCTTAAATTAATATTAGCATAAATATGCTAAAACGTATTGGTTTTTTATAAAATTTTGAATGAATTTTGAAATTTTAGAATTTTGACATTTAAATTTTACATAAAATTTGCATAAAAGATTGTTTTTGGTATAATAATATTTAATGATATTTAAAAAAATGATTAATAAATTTAAAATTGAAATGAAAAACAAAGAATCTAAAATCAGTCCTATTGATGTTTACAAGTATTCAATTTTTTTTAGGAATTACATAGAAAGCACAGCCGAAGATGCCTTAAAAAATGGAATTAATTTAAGCTTGCTTGAAACTTCTTGCTTGAAAGAAAGTAGAGATTTTCTTTTGAATTTAAAGGTGGAGTTAAAAGAAGCCCTTCTTGAAGCAATGATAAGCTATAGATTTAATGGAGCGGGTTATATTTTAATAAAACCCAAAGGCGAAGATGAGGATTTGAGCAAAAAAGTTAACAATGAGCTGCCCGTAGGTTTTAAATATTTAGATTTTCAAAAAATTATTAACAAAAGAGAATCGCAGTACATAGAGTATTTTTTCAGCCCAGAAGACTTAGATGGTGAGGATAAGAAAACAATGGTTGTCAAAATAGATAAAAGCAGGGTAATAATTTATGAAAATTATGATTATGTTTTAGGTTCACACGAACCTGTTTATACACAAAGCTTACTTCTTAATATTTGTCTTTTAGAACAAATTTATTTAGAGATAGAAAAAAGAATAAGAAATTATAATTTTTTGTTTTACAAGGATGAACATTTAGTAGGGCTTGTTGAATCTTTAGAGCTTGCAAAAGAAGAAATTAGTATTTTAGCAAACAATAAAGGTAAAATATTTTCCACCCTTTTTAAAGGCCAGCCTAGTGAGAGTTTCTCAGCATTAAGTAGTGCTTCTTTAAAGCTTAACAAGGAGCTTAGTAAGATTAAAAGTACTCTAAACAATGATGGAATTTTTTATACAGCATCAGAGAATGCACGCCTAGAGGTAATAAAATACGATTTAGAGTTTTTAAAAGATGCATTTGAGCTTGTTAAAGCAAAAATTGGTGCTGACACCAAAGAACCTCTAACTAGGAGCTTTAATGAGCAGGTCAAAGGGCTTGGTAGCAGTGGCAAGGGGGACAAAAGTAATTATTACGACTATTTAAAAGGCGTACAAGAATCTGTTGCTAATGCGTGCAATCTTAAGCTTAACAAATACTACAGATTAAATATGAAGTTTAATGAGCTTGAAGTTTTAAGCTATGAGCAAAGACTTGAGAGAGACAATTTACTTCTTGATATTTATTTTAAGTATTTGGAGTTGCTTAAAAATGAAAATCTAAGTCATAAGGCAAGAGAGAATTTAAAAGAACAATTAAGTTTAGTTATTTAAAAGGAGTAATTATGGAAAAAACGGTCTCAAGTTCGGACTTTAAGGGTAAAAGCAGCCAAGAAGATTTTAAGGATTTAAGCGCGAATAAAGAGATTTTAAGCAACCCCTTGATTGAGGAGTTTTTGGAATATAAAAATCTTAAAAGCAAGAATAGTTTATTGGGTAATTTTTTAAACACCGATCTGAGAGAATCTGTTGAGATAAATAAACTTGCAAATGATAATTTAAGTTTTGAATATAATACAGAAAATCTTTTATCAAAAGGGTATTCTTTTAAAGAGGTTGTAAAAGGTCAAGCTGAAGAGCTTATTAGAAAGTATGTAAAATCAACTCAAATCTTAGCAATAGCTGGAACTAACAATCTTGACGAGATTGATTCATCTTCTCGTGCAATACTAATAAGGGTTGCAAAAACTAATATTGATCAAAATAAAAATGCAGAAAATTCATACAAAATAATAAATTTCCAAAGAATAAAAGCAAATGAAGGAAATAATTTAAGAAACAAAAATGCATTTTTTAACACATATTCTGATTTAAGAAAAGCAATGCTTAATGAATGGGAAGAGCTTAAGCGTGAATTTTATTGTAATAAAAAAGCATTAGCTTAAATTTTTTAAAAATTTAAGCTTTTAATAAAATTTTAATAAAAAATTAATTTAAAAAAAGGAGATATTTATTAATGAGTGATTCGATTGATTTTAAAAAAGAGATGGAAAAACTAAAAGCATCAAAAGCAGAACTTGAAAGTCAGCTTGAAAGTTTTAAAAAAAATCAAGCTCAAAAAATTGTTTTAGACAAATTACAAAATGTTAATGCTACTAGTTACCCTGTGTTTGAGAGCAATTCTAAATTTCAAGATGAAGGTTATTATTTTACTCAAAAAGGCGGTCTTAAAAGCTCTTCTGCTGATAAGTTTGAAAATTATCAAGCTTTAGATTTTTGCTACAAATGTGGTGTTAAGCTCATTATTAATGGCTCACATTTGCAAATAGCAAGAGGCGGCGGCAGCGATCTTTATGGGGTTTGTGTTGACTTTGATGATTTTTCAAGAACCGGTACGGTTGTTCCAATGACTTGTAGTTTTGAATGTGTTTTGATTGCCAAGGATAAAACGATTAAAGCAGAAGATAAATTAATAATAAACAGCGAGGGGTTTTTAGAAAAAGCTTCCCAGAATGCATCAGTTATTCACGCGTTAGCACTAGGACCTGCTGAAGAGTTTAAAGACAGAAGAGATGTTTACGGTGTTAGAGTTCTTTTTTTGGTCAAGCAAATAAAAGATGCAATTTAAAATAGGAGAATTAAAAATGGAAGAGAGTATATTAAATAACGATGAGTATGTAAACACAGTAAGGGATGTTTTAGTGGGAGAGTGTCCAATTCCGGAATATTATCATTTTTTAGATTCACATCAAATAGAGAGTAGCAATATCTCTCTAGGAAGCGATAGAATTATTAAGTGGTATTCTAATTTAACAGACATTCCCACACTAAAGGTTAATGATTTTAACACAGTCTCAACAATAAAATTCCAAAGACAAATAGTAAAAATTAATTATTTACCTTTTCAGTATGCATTTACGTACTATGCGCCGGATGGAAAAGTTAGCGTAGAGGCAAACACAAATATTAACATGAGAGAAGGACTCTTGGGGGCAATCATTGAGATACAAAAGTTAATGAGTGCTCATTATTTAAAGGGAGGGCTTACACTTTCAAAAAATAATAAAAGAACTCTTCTTGTTGATGAGTCTAACAATGAAACCATGTATGGACTTTTGAATCTTCCAAACCAAATAGACAAAACAGTCAAACAGACAAACATATTAGATCAAATAAAATCAATAAATGATGATCTTGGAAAGATTAATTTAGAAGATGAGAGAAAAGTGCCTTTTAAAATACTTACATCTAGCAAAATCAAAGGTCGTTTACTCGAAAGGCTTCCAAGCAACAATTATTCATACAAAGACATGCTTTTTGATTTTATAAGTGCCATTAATAATGATGCAAATATTGAGCTTGAGACTACAAATTTATTGGACGATGAAATTTTAATATATCCCAGAAACAGTAAACTACTTCTTTTGCGAGACGGACATCAACCAATATTAAATTCATATATAGAAGTTTCAAGCAGTAATTTTAGAACAAGTTTTCTTGATTTTTCTATTGGAACAATTTTGGCAACAAAAAATTCTATCCTTAGAATAAAAATGAGCTAAGAATGAGCTGAAAATGAATGAAAGTAAAATAGATACCAATTCAGCTTTAAGCTTGAAAACTTTAGGTAGTGAAAATCTGCAATCAGCTTTAAAAACGGTGTATGAGCAAATACTTGAGCTTTTGATGCTTGATTTTAAAGATCTTAGCATTAAAGAATTTTCTTCATATTTGAATTTACTTGAAAATATTTTAATTCTTAAGAGAATAAGAATTAAAAGTTTAAATTATTCTATAATGTTTGTTTTAATTTATTATTTTGTTGGTTGTGAGTTAAAAAAACGAAACAGATTGAAAGGGTTTAATTTAAATTGCATCAAGTCTGAAAAATTCAAAGAGGTATCATTAGAATATTTTCCCACAACTCTTAGTAGCAGCGGTTGTGGAGGTGATTTTTGTAAATTCTTAGACAGTTTAATAGAAGAGCTAAGAGCAAAAGATTCGTTAATAGGAGCAGTTTAAGTGAAATCTTTAGAGATGATTAATACAGGTTTAATTAATATTATAAGTACATATTCGCAAGATCTTTTTTTCTGTAAATTTAAAACAATCAAAGATCCGCTTAATGCATCTTATGAGACTAGATTTAAAAGTTCTGATGCTGTTGGTTTTAAAGGAATGTTTTTACTAATAAGTCCAGAAGAAGCAGTTGAGATTGAAGGCGTAAATATTTTTGATAAAAATAGCTACGCCAAGGTGTATACTCTTGAGAGTTTTGAATTTGAGTACGGAGATTTAATTAAGGCCAGCAATGATTTTTATTCGATTTTAGGGATTCAAAAGAGTTACAAAGAAGGTCTAAATTACAGCACGCTAATTTTAAGGAGTTCTTGTTGAGTATAAAAATTGGGTTTAAAGACATTTGTTCTTTGAGTAAAAATAGCATTAATATCAGACCAGAAGAACTTGAGAGAGAGATTACTTTCAAACTAGCAAGGGTTGCATACAAAGAGTTTTATTCTAATATTTTTTCAAACAAAGGAATAAAAATAGCTTTTAGGAAATCTATTCAAAAAGGACTTGTTGAGGTAAAAGATCAGTTTAGAGTTTTTTGTAAAAATTATTTACTTAGCAGGCAAATAGCTCTACAGCCAAAAAAAGCTTTTAGGGATAAAGAATTTAAAAGTTTAATTTTCAACATTGAAAAACCAAGTCTTTTAAAAAAGGCCAAGTCTTTCGGGAAAGGGCAGTCATGATTGTGGGACTAAATGAATCTATACAGTTTTTAATAAAAATACTTACAAAATTTAAAGAATATTTAGTTCTTAGGGAAATAGAATTAGAAATCTTAAATACTTACAATCACCCCTATTTGGAGAAGTTCGCTACAAATACCAATAATTTAATTGTATTAAAAAGCGAATCTTTTGAGGGGCTTGCCCCCAGAAATCTAAGGGGTAGAAATTCTGGCGAAACGTCCAATGAGTTTAGATTAAGATTTTCGCTTTATTTTTTAAGTTTTACTTTATTTAAAGCCTACAGAGATTCTTATGAGAGTATGTGCAAAGTGTATGAGCACTTTTTAGAATTTTTACATAAGAATAGATTTAGGTTTGATTTTATAAAAGAGCTTGAGAACAGTTCTTACTTGCTTTTAACTTATTATCTTAGCTCGATTAGCAATTTAAATAATGATGGACTTCTTGGTGTTTCTAATATGCAAAGCAATATGTGCTTTAGTTTTAATCAGATTTTTGTTGCAAATATACAAGTTTTAGAACAAGAAAGATAAAAAGATAAATTTAAAAAACAAAAAATGAAATTAAAAAAAGAAATTAAAAAATGAAATTAAAAAAAGGAGGATAAATGCCAAAAGATACAATAAGTGTTAGTTTGGTGCAAAATCAACTAGTTACCAATACCATTAATTATTACAATCCGCTTTTAATCTACAAAAGCGGTGTTTTAGCAAGTAAATACTTGGCATTAAGTGTTAAAAATTTTGAAGAGTTGCTTGAAAAACTTGAAATACAAAAGACTCAAGAGTCAGATTCTTCTAAGAAAAAAATAGCAGACGATGAGCGCAAGGCTTTACAAAAATCAATTGGTGATTTTTTTGGACAAGATGGGCTCAAGTCTGTTAATTTTTGTGTTTACAATCAGATTAAAGAGGTTAAAGATTTCTTAAAATCCAATTTACACCCGTTTGTAGTTTTTGTAAATGAATCGGGAGACGCTATTAGTAGTGATTTTGAAGCTATTAGAAAAGCTTGCAATTTTATTGTGGTTTCCACTAAAGATAGCAGTTTGCCAAATTTTTTAAAAGGTAAAGACAAGAGTGAGCTTAAAAATATTATTGCTGTTTACAACGGCAATGAGAATTTACATCTTAAGTTTGTAGCAATGTATTTGCATCAGGCAAGTATTTTTCATGCTGTTAATCCTTATGGGATGATTTTAAATTCTACTCCTATTTACGATGATTCTTTAATTGATTCTCTTAGAAAGTCCAATATTAATTTTTATTCTCTTTTGAATGAAACTGGCAATGATGGCATTTTGGCTTTCAAGGAAGGAGTTAGTCTATCAGGCGATCCGATTGATGAGGCTTTTACGCTTTATTATATTAAAAATGAAGCAATCAAGGAACTTATTAGGCTCTGGAATAAAAACAATAGAGCTAACAGCAAGCTTGGTTCATTAAATTTGGATGATAATTTGCCAAACGAATACACAGCGGGGCTTGAATGTTTTTTCCATGAGCTTAAAGAAAGAGGTCTTATTATTTTTTACAAAAAGATTAAGCTTAAAGTTAACTCCTCTTCGGGCCTTAGCTTAAGCTTAGAAGTTGCGCTTAAATATAATGACAGCTTTAATAGCGTTAATTTAATAATCACCGCACAAGAAATAAATGAATATTTAAGGAGAGCATCATAATGAGAGAGTATTATTCATTAGATTTAATATTTTTCAGCTTTAATGACAATTTAATAGACAGAGGAACTCTTGAGTACAGCACAGAGCCTAATGTAATGGCTAAGGCAAGCACAGAAGAGAGAAATTTTCCAATTCCAAGCTTTAGAGACCCCAGAACGGTTGTTCATATTTTTGATTTAGAAGTAAGCAAAGGATCTTTTGATTATAAGCTTTTGACAAAACTAAGCAATCAGCAATTTTACGAGAATGTACCAAAATCTCAAAAGTTAAAAAGACTTGTGTTTAACGATCAAATGGGATTGAAAATTATTTCAAATAGTGCATTTTTTGCAGAAATCCCAACTAGAAAGTATTCATCTGATAATGATACGGTTAAGTTTACAATTCATGCGATCAATTGTGATGTCGAGAGGGCAAGTTAATTTAATAATAAAAATGTGTTAATTAAATGATAATTAAAAGACAAGAAAGGATAATTAAAGGATAAGAAAGGATAAGAATTTAAAATGAGATATAAGTTAAAAATATTAACCAGAGCCAAAACACATACATACGTTTTAAGAGATATTCCCATGTACGAGTGGGATAATGTCGTGGGGTTTGATGTTGAAAGAGATGAACTTATTAACAAGCTTAACGATCTGAGAACATTAAAAGAGATAACCAAATTAATGATTTCAAGAGGATTTTTAGATGAATTTTATGAAATCTTAAACAAAGAGAGAAGATACTCTGAGCTTTATAAATACGCTCTTCCCGCTATTCTTTTTTCAGTTCAATATTCACTTTTTGAGACAATAGAAGGGTTTAAGCAGCCCGGGTTGGTTTACATTGAAAGCTTTCAAGATAAAAGCGGAGATTACATTAAGTACGATTATATTGATCAGCGCTGGAGTTATGATTTTTTAATTACGGGCAGTTCTTTGCCTTTAAATCAAGAAGATTTTTCACAAACCAATAAGACTTTATTGCGAGAAGGTGTTAATGAATAAGTCAATTACAACCAATTATTTTAAATATGTAGACTATTTAACAAAAGAAACTAATAAGTATTATTTTCCTATTGTAATGGGTATTTGTACTTACAAAGATGTTAAAAAAATGAGTTACAAAGAGCTTGTAGAGGTTAATCGAGTAGCTAATTTAAAGCTTAATAAGGAAATATACGAACGGTTTTTGCCTTTTAGTGGTGTGCTTTAAAGGGTTTTATGTACGAAGAAAACAATAATGAAGGTAAATTTACAATTACATTAGAGGGCGTGCTTGACAGGAATGCCACTAAGAATAATCTTGAAAAAGAGCTTTTAAGTTTAAAAAAAGAAAATTTTTTTAAACAGATTAGCTTAAGTTCAAAAAGTAGTAAAGATTTTTTATCCTTGGGTTTTGAAAGGCTAAGAAGTCTTGAGAAGCTAAAAAGTTTTGAGAAGCTAAAAAGTCTTGAAAATCCTAAGAGCAATAATTTTCAAAAATTAGTAAGTTTTAAATCTTTAAATTTTTTAAAAAGTAGTCCTTTAAATGATCACTTTAGCGCATTGAGGGAAAATGCCTTAAAGGGTGTTTTTAAAAATTTGGATTTTTTAAAAGACAAAATAAGCCTATCCTGGAATGGCTGGGACGCCAAAAGTAGCGGTAGTAATTTTTATTTGAAGCCAGAATTAGATAAATTAGATTTAAATTCCAGCAAGCAATATTCATATTTTAAAACTGAAAATATTAAAAATGCTTTTAGGCAAAATTTTATTCAAAATTCCAATAAAGGTCAAACCAATGCAACACTTAAAGATTTTAGATTAAATTCTAATTCTGACAAGATTCAACACAGCTTTGACAAGATTGATTTACAAGAACCATTATTGAAAAATGAAAATAATCATACTATTTGGGGGAATTTGATTTCTTCCCGAAAGATTTTAAAAGACTCAGTTTTGGTTAATTTTTTTAAAATTAAAAATGGTTTTGATGATTTTAAATCGTCTTTAAAGGAATTTCAAAATTTAAAAGACAAAAAGATTACCCAGCTAAGTCTTGAAAATTTTATTTGTAAAGATAATCAAATAGATAGTGCAAGTAAAATACTAAAAGAGCAGAGACCTTTTGAAACAGAGCTTGAGAGAAATGATTTTTTAAGAAAACTTTATGTTCTTCAAGGCTTACAAAATTCAAATTTGAATTCAGATTTAAATTCTAATTTTAATGATCTATCTTTTATGGTTGAGTTTGTGGAGAAATTAAAAAACGAAGGCTATGCTAAAAATGACTTAAAAGCTATTAGTCTGATAAGCGATTTTCTTGGTGGTGAGAATAATTTAGAAAATGTTTTTAAAAGTAACCCATCAGTTTCTTTAAAAAATCTTCATCCAAAAGGTGATCCTGAGTTTTTAAATAGCAGCAAAATAATAAACGGTGTTTATGAGCCAAAATTAGATTCACTTTTGGAAAAAACTGTAGAGCTTTTGGAATGGGCTAAAAGTTATGATTTTACCAGTAGTGTATTGGATCCTTTAAGAAATACTTTTTCAAATTTTGGCAATCTGTTGGGACAGACACTCGAAAGTTTGCCTTTGGTTGAGTACATGACAAATCTTTTAAGAGATTGTGGTGGGGGATTAAATTCAAGAGGAATTGATGATGATTCTAGAATGCCTTAGTAAATTTAAAGGGGTTTTAAGTGATTAAAGAGCAAGTCACCAAGCTAATAGAAGATGTTGTAAATCAAATTTCAAGTTTGGCAAGCAGTTCTAATTTTGTGGTACTTTTCCCAAGGCTTGATTTTAAAGGACTTGGGTACATTCCGCAGTTATTTTTTATTTTTGTGAAGCACAATCTAATAGAAGAGAATCTCTCAAGTGTAAGTTCAGACCGTGCGGTGATTGATTTTACAAATACAAAAAGTGAATATGTAAACTTTAACATATCAACAAGGCCTGAGATTATAACAATCAATAAAGGGATTTTGTCATCTATTTATGACAAAACTTTGCTAAGAGCGCTAAGAGAAACTCCTTTTATCAATAGTGCTATAGAATTTAATAGTAATTTTATAAAAATGCAATTTAGGCAGAGATTTAACTTAGGAGTTTATTATAGTATGTACAGTCCTTCGGTAGGATTTCACAAGGTGGTAAGTATTAATTCACTAAAGCTTAAAGACACAGTGTATTTAGAAGAGGTGGAAATTAGTTTACAATTAAAAATTTGCAAAACGTTTAATATTTTGACCTATAAGGGTTAAAATATTAAATAAAAAAGCTGAATATTGGGAGAATATTAATGAAACAATTTAAGCTTATTTTAATATTTATTTTTTTTATTGCTTCAACAATATATGCGGGTGTAGCAAGACCATTTGATTTTAGAAAATGGAATTTCAAAAAAGATATAGACTTGGCTTATGTATTAATGTATGATTCTGATAATGGGATTTTAACCAAATCTCAAGATAAAGCCGGTAGAGTTAAAAGTCAAGAAATCTTTGCTAAGCTTAACAAGTTGAATGTTTATTCTGATAGTTTGCAAAAAACAATAAAAAATAAACTTGTTAGGAGTAGATTCCGAAAAGAAGTGGAATTGCCACTGTTGAAGCTTTATAGAAAATATAAATATTTAACAAGAAGATATAAAAATAAAAGCTTGATTGAAAATCCAGAATATACAAAACTTATTGTAGAGAGAATTATTAAAAAAGTTACTTTTCTGGAAGACTATTTTCAATCTAGGCTCAAGAGTGTAAAATCTATTGAAAAGATTAAAAAAAAATATACTAATAGGAGTGGTCCGAAGTCTTTTAAAGGTAGCAAAACCAATAGATTTGGTGGATCAAAGTTTTCAGAAAATCCCAAAACCTCTAAAGGACCGCACACTTTAAAAAAATGTGACAAAAAGCAAATCTTAGATAATCATAATCTTGGCTTTACAAATGGCAAGATTTTGAAAAAGCCAGACAGTGCTGCTGACCTTAATGATCTAAATATTGCTGACCCGGATGACCGGGACAGCACCGATGATCTGGATGATCTAGATGATCTGGACAACCCGGATAACCTGGATAACCCAGACAGCTCCGATGACCTGGACGATCTGGATGATCCGGATAGCAGCGCCCCAGACGAGTTTTTTGATAGTGCTGAAGATAAATTCAGCCAAATTTAATAAATTTTATTTTGATTTAATTTATAAGCTGGCCAAGCCAGAATGATTTTTATTGGGAGAATATTAATGAGGCAATTAATTTTAATTTCTTTTTTTGTTTTAAGCTTTAATGCGTATTCTTACGATCTTCAAGATGATGAGGAGATTGCAGTCAAATTCTTATATGAAGAGGTAAAGATTGTTAGCAATTCAAACGAAGATCATTCTGTTTCTTCTGTTGAAAGTTTAATACAAGGTGTAATTGATAAAATAGGATCTAAGAATATTTTAAGCATGCAGCACAGCATAACTTTTAACGGTGTGTCTTTAATGGTGATCTATAAGTTTAAAAGGCGCGGTTAATAGGCGTTTGTGCTTTTCAAGGTGAATTGGCGGAATTTGTGAGAGCAGTTTTTTTAATTTTTGTTTTATTTTTTTGTTTGGGTTTTAATCTGCATTCTTATGTTGATGATGGGATTATTAAGGTTAAAATTTTCAATTTTAAACTGAATCAGCAGAAATCTTTTAAAGAATTGGAAAAAGATTTAAGGCTTTTTATTCAAAAGGTAGGTTCAAAAAATGTTTTAGACATTAATCATAAAATCTTGTTCACAGGCCTAGATGTTGTAGTGATGGTTATTTATAAATCAAGCCCAGGAGGAGAAGTAAATTCGGAGTGAAATCCAGAAGTAGATCCGGAATTAAATCCGGAATTAATTCCAGATTAAGAGATTAAATTTTGTTTTTAATCTTGATTTATTAATTTTATTAATTTAAAAAAGGAGTTCTATTTAAAAAAGATGTTAATATTTCAATACGATTTTAAGATCGAGTTTTACAATGCAGTTGATTCTAAGAACAACATTGGGGGGAGGCTTGCAGGCTTGAGACCTAGAGTTGTTATCCTCACTCAAAATGGTGTTCCCGATTTAAATATTGTTATTCAAAATACATATTCTTTAAGTAATTTAATAACTAGCAAGAAAACCAAACTTCAGATTTTTAATGTACCTTTAAATTTTTCTGATTTTAAGAGTTCAGACATTGTAAAAATTTATTATAAGAAGTTTATCCATCAGCAAGATTATCAATTTATTATGGCTGGGTATTTAGGCGCGCCTGTTGAGAGAATTGGTAGGTTTGAGAATTTTAGTTTTGAGTGTGAATTGCACCTTTTGTCCAAGGCTACCTTTTTAGAGAGAAGGTTTGAGTATAAAAATTTCAAGGGCAGTACTGTTGCTGATGCAATAAAATATGTATTTAAGGACAAAGCAATTTTTTGTATGAATGAGCTTGAAAAAGCAAAAGTGATGAGTGAGAGTTTTGCTTGCAACTCGCCAAAAGGACTAATAGAATTCTTAAGGCGACAAGGATACGTTGATTTGGTTGTTGTTGACATTGGTAATTTTGGTCAAGATGTTGATTCGAAATTTATTTTTACCAATTTTGGACAATTTATTTCTGGTGAGTACAAAAGACTTGAAGATTATGGGCTTTTGTACTCACCTCAACAAGATTCTCAAGATCTTAAAACCGGTTTAAGCTCATATCAAGCGCAAGTGATGTTTACTCACAATATTAAGATTGGAGACAATTTAAGCTTTAAAGACAGGCATGGGAATAATATTTATTGTAAGGTTAAAAATACTAGTGCTAGACTAAGTAGCACCAGAGAGTGTGTTTTAAATCTTGAGCTTTACTCTGAAAGTAAAATCTGAGAATAAAAAAGGAATGTATTATGAAGAATAATGGTTATGAAAGCGCAGAAAGCTTAAATGTATCTTCTGTTGGGGGATTAAAGCGGTATCTTTTTGAGAATATTTTTATTTGCAGAATAGGTATTATCAAAAGTTTTGACCTTAAAACTCAAACAGGGATTGTCACCATTAAAGAGTATGAAGGGTTAGAAATTATCACCAGAAGCATATCCAACTTTAATCTTGATTTAGCAGAAGAAGATGAAGTAGTTTTGCTTCAAAGTAATTTTAATATTTTCCAGGAAAGTGATAATAATCATTTTGACAAAAATTATTATTACATTTTAAGTGTTCTTAATCCTAAGAAAATTGGCATTAAGCTTGATGAGTTTAATGTGAGCTTAAAGGATTTTGAAGCGCAAAGCGAAAATATAAAATTTAAAGCTAAAAAATTGATTATTGATGTAGATAATATTGAAATTAGAGGCAATTTAAAGATTAATGGAACTAAATTTGAAAATCATATACACAGTTCTGGTACCCTAACTTATGTTAATAGCAGCGGTGCGCTCACAACTACAACCGGGAAGACGGGTCCTATTGCTTGAAAAAGCACACAAAAATTAATATTAATTTATAACTTATTTGTTGTTGTTTTCTTCTAATAATAAGATTAAATTTCTTACTTGGTCTGCAAACTCTTTTGTTGCATCAACTATTTTGCTGATGTTTTTAGTTGTCAATTTAGATTGAACTTTTAGCTGTTCTTTTGTTTTTTCGTATTCATTTTGTACTTTTTTAAATTTTTCAGCCAAAACTTTATATTTTTGAGCTACTGATTTGTTGTAAAGCTTTGGGTTTGGATGAAACTTTGATCCCAAGTCCCAGTTTATTTGACCAGAATTTTCTTTTTCTTGCCATTTCTTAGCAGCGTCCATGACTTGCTTTATTGTGTTTGTTCCTAAGGGATCTTTAGTGTTTTCAAAAATAAGTTCACTTTTTTTGAGTTCTTCAAGCAATTTATTTTTTGTTTTTTCTGCATCCTTTGTATCATTGGTATTATTGCTTTCTGTGCTTTCTGAGCTTTCTGCAGGATTTTCCTGATTCGTTTCTAAGTTCTTGATTTTAAGAAGTTTAGATTTTTCTAAGCTTCTTATTGCATTCAGTGCTTTTTCTAAAGATTTTTCAGCTTGTTTTGTATATTCTTTTGTTATTAGGCTTGCATCTTGATCGAAGAGTGCTGTGTGTTTTTGGAGTTGATTTTGCGTAGAGTTTTTTGTATATTCGTTTAATAAGGTGCTACTTTCTTCATCTTCTTTTTTTTGATCAAAAATTTTGTCTTTATTGCGAATATTGTTATCATCATTAATATTAATAACATTAGTAATCACAGTCTCTTCAATAGGATTAAGTATTACTTGCTGTACGCTGTCGGTGCTGTCGGCGTTTGAGATTTTGAATTCTACTGTAGTTAGATATAAAGATTTTTGCATATTTGGGCCTAATTCTTGCCCCATAATTTCATCAGAAGCCCCGATTAGCAACAATTTTTCTTGTATTTTTTCAATTTCTTCTTCTGATTTAACCACATTTACTTCTTCTTGTGCTTCTGGTGGCAGCAAGCTTTCGTTTCCAGATTCGGATTTCAAGAGAAATCCTTGCTTGCCAGGTTCAATTTTTTCAATTTCTAGAATAGGAGGGGTATTTTGACTTGTGTTTGTTTTGGATTCTTTTTTGAGGTCTGATTCAATTTGTAAGCTATTCTTAATAACTTCTGAAATATTTAATAATTTAGATTCGTTTAAGGCTTTGTGTTTGTCATTTGCATTCATATTGGCATTACAGCTAATAATCAGTAGCAATGCAAATATTGAAAATTTGTTTAAAGCTTTTCTAAGCTTGCCTTTCAAAGCCTTACGCTCCTTTTAAATAAGAATATTGACAACAATTATATCACATTTTGTTAATTTTAATTTAGATTTTAATTTTAAAATATAAAAAATCCCCTTAACAGGGGATTTAAGGGGGTATCATATATTTTATATTATTATTTTTAAATTTTTATTTTACTATTTTATTAAAATTAAGATTTAAAACTTTTAGTGTTTTGCCTTTGGTTTATTTATAATTTGGTGTAGAAGTGCTGGCGCTGTTTTAAATTATTTTTTAATGTTTTCTAAAATTCTCAGCACCATTCTTCTGCTCTTATGTTTCTATGTTGATGCAAAGAATTTGCTTTGTACTAAAAGTGTATAGCATACTTTAAATTTTTCAGATTTATCAATAAAGGAGAACATCGAACAGGCCCGATGTTCCTTCGAATATATTAACCTATTATATTAATCTATTGAACTGTAAGCTTGAAATTTTAAATACTAAACTAATGAAATGTTTTCAAAATAATGAAACGATTTTAGCAGTTTATTTAATTTCCTCTACTTCTTCTTCGTCGTCATCTTCTTCGTCGCTGTCTGTTTTGTTAGCAGCACCATTTTCTTTTGTTACGGATTTTGAGTGTGAATCTTGCTTTTTTTCATCTTCTTGTTCTTTTTCAAAATCTCTTACTGCGCCCTTAATAATAGAATCTAAGAAAATTCCGCGACCAATTGCGCTACAAGACATCATAAATACCAAAAGTGAAATAAATATTATTTTCTTAACCATTTAATTATTCCTTTAACCCAAACAGATTAAATATAATTATATAGCATAAAATTATATTTATCAATTTAATAATATTCAAGTTTTTTTGTAGTAATTTTTGATGTTTACTAAGTTTTGATTTGATTTTTTTATTTCTACCCTTTGTTATTCAATTGTCAGAAATAATTATTAATTAAAAATGCTAAAAAAAATTATTAATTTTTACAAAAAGAAGTTCTCTAATGCAATAAAAGAACTTCTTTGGAGGTAGTTAAAAGTAGTGTCAAATTTTATATTGCTATATATAAGCCACAGTTTTTATCATTACAGATATTACTAAGTATAGCGCACATTTTAAAATATGAATTTTACATGTTTTAAAAATTCATACAAAGAGGGCTCGTATTAAGAGCCTCTTTGAAACGTGTGTGGGAAGTGTTTAATAAATTAAGTTTTATTTAATATAAATTATTTGGTGAATTTTTTTAATTTCGAAGAATTTATTGATACGTAAAATGAGTTTTTAAATTGCAAACCCCTATATTTATTTTTATTTAATATTGTTTTGTTTGTGCTTACTTTTGTAGCACTGAAATTGTTTAAATTCTTTTTCGAAATAATAAAATTTTTTTGCATATAAATATTAAATTGTTCCTCAGTCCAAATTATTTATATAAAATATCATTTTGTACAGATTTTATCAATAGTTTTTGAACAATTTTATAATATTATTTTTTTAAATAAATAATCAATTAATATTGATTATTTTAAAATTATATTTTAATATAGTATAAATTCTAAATTTTTAAATAAGGAGAATTAAATAATGAAGAAATTAATGTATGCTATGTTTTTAAGCACAGTATTATTTATTGCTTGCGAAACTACAAGAATTTCAGATGAAATGGAAAATACTACAGAAAGTACTGTAGAAAATACTAGCGATGAAGATTCAAAAATTACAACTCCAATGCCTAACAAACCTATGAAATCAAATAAAAAATATATGAAGCCAATGAGAAAGTAATAAGCCATAAGTTTTATTTTAATTTTAAATAAAGCTATCAATTTTTTAAAAAACTTTTTTGAGATAATTTTTAAAAAACTTTTTTAACAATAAAAAGAAAAAAAGAGACCTTTAAGGTCTCTTTTGCTTTTGAGTTGCAAACCAATATTACTGAATTGGGGCAAGAATATTGGTAGTTGTATTTACCAGATTTAAAATTATATTGTGAATGTCTGCAAATAGAGCTTTTGAATTTTTTAATGTCAAGGCGTCATTTAATTTTGAAATGTCAGTTCTCAGTTCGGGATTATTGTTGTAGTCTTTAATAATGTCATCTACGTCTTTTAACCAGTTTTCTTTAAGTGTTGTAAGTTTATTAAAATCATTATAGAGTGTGCTTAAGTTAGGTGTATTTAGCTGTTGTAGCTTGTCTTTTACATTCAATATTCTTGCGCTGATTTCCTCCATTGCTAATTGAATGCTAAAGCCCCTGTTTATAAGGATTTCTTTAACCAAGCTTAAGTAGTTTGAATCTTGAGCAAGTTTAGATAAAATTTTTCCCAGATTTAAAATTATTCCCTCGTTGAAATTTAAAGATGTATAAAGCATTCTTCTTTCATCCAAATATACGTCATCGTCAAAATGCACTGTTGAATTTGCATTGAAAAATATTTTGCTAAATATTTCTGTTTTCATTCCAAATTGGTCATCAGGTTCATTATTGCCAGAATCAATGTCTCTTATTTGAATAATATTCTCAGATCTTGCTAGTATTTTTTGTATTAATTCTTTTGCCTGAGGGTCTACTATTTGCTTTGGAGCATTAGCATTGGCGTTAGCATTGGTATTAGTGTTATTAGATTGCTTCAAAGATGATGGATTTGGTTTGTTTTTAGCATTACCAGCTTTGCTAGCTGCTGGTTTTGGTGGATTTTTTAAAGCATTAATCGCAACAAGCAGATTATCTGTTTTTGATTTACCGTTTTTAGAGTTTTGAGACCCCTTTTTAGTGTTTAATAAATTATTTTCTTTTTTAATTATTTTTGTCTTTGCTTTTTCATTTTGTTTTGCCTTTAAATTGTCTTTGTCTGTCCCCAGAGAGCAAGAAAGCAAAATTAGCGCAGTTAATATATTAAATGAAAATATTTTAATTAATTTATTTTTTTTCAAAATGTTATCCTTCAATAAAAATTTTAAGTAATTATTATTAATTAAAAATTTTAATTACCCAACTAATAACTTTAATTCAAAATTGTTATTGTACAAAAAAAATTCAAAAAAAAAGAGAGTTTGAGCTCTCTTTGAAATATAGGGACTTTTTTTAAAGAATTTTTTAAATTTTATTAGATTTAAATAATATGTCTAGGTAAAGGAATGCTTGCTCTGATCTTGAACAAATAGAAATTATTTTATCTTCGTATAGTTCTTGGATATGGGCCTTTAGCTTTTCTGCATTGTTTTGCAGCTCTAAGGTAGAATTTGAACTTTTAATCAATGTTTCTATTGTATTTAGCCATTCTTTTTTTATTTCGATTAAATCAACAATTACATCATAAATTTCTTCTAAAGTATTTTTATTAAAATAAGTAAAAGTATTTTCTTTTAACAAGTTTATGTTAATTGATAAATCCTCAAGCGCAACTTCAAATCTTTGTTGAATTTGTATACCCCTTGATATTTTTTTTATTATATCGTGGGCTTTTTGGTTCTTGTAAAGCTTATTTACAATCTCTGCTAAATTGAAAATGTCGGTGGTGTTGTAACTTAGTGATGAATAAAATTGTCTTCTCATTTTTCGAGATTCCAATAAGTTTGAGCTCATTTTTTCTCTGAGTTTTTCACCATTTTTAGAGTTTATTTTATAAACATTAATTAGTTCAAACATGCTATTTTTAAGACCAAATTGGCTAGGTATTTCTGTTAGGAGTTTGTCTCTTTTTATTATTGCCATTTCTTTTTTTAAGATTTCAGCAAGCTTGTCAACCAGATCAGTTATTTCTTTGTTAGAAATTTTTAAGTTTTTTGTTGATCTTGGATCTTTTTGGGTTTTTACATCCTTTTTAGGATTTAATTCATCATGTTTTGTTTCTGTAAAACTTGCTATTTTTTTTTGAGTATCTTTGTAGTTTAGCTTACAAGAGAAAAATATTATTATTCCTAATGTTATAAATATTGATAATTTTATCTTTTTCAAAATTTGCTCCTTTAATAAAAATTTTAAGTAATTTTAATTATTTAAAATTAATACTTAATGATTCAAATTTAGTTCAAATTTGAAATTGAACAATGAAAAAAAAAGAAGAGGCCAGGACTCTTCTTTAATTAAATCGTTGTTAAATGGTTTATTTTCGTATTTTAAATAAATTATTTAAATTCTGTTATGCTAATGTATAGGTCAAGAACAGACTGGCGAGCATTTTGCATCTTATTTAAATATTTGGCCTGAATGTATTGCGCTAAGAAGCCGGAATCCTTTAGGCTTGCATTAGAGCTTGCATTAGAGCTTGCATTAGCAATGAGAGCGTCAACTTGTTTTGACCATTCTTTTTTTTCAGTTAATATTGTATTGAATATTAATTGAAGATCTTTTATCTTGGTCTCAAAGTCAAAGCCACCAATTCTATTTTTTACATGTTCTTCAGTAAGGATTTCAATTTTTTTCTCTAGTTCTTCTAGGGCAAGCTCAAAAGAAATTTGTATTCCAAGTCCTGATATTATTAATGATCTGATTAAGCTGTGATTTTTATCCTCTTTATAAAGGATTTCCATTATTGATCCAAATTGTTCGATTTTTGATTGATCAAAATCCAGAACCGCATAGAATTTATTTCTTTCATTTTCTGCTTCTGGGGTATTGGAGTTAAGCAGCGGTGCGTAACTTCGATCAAAAACTGTAATATTTGAAATAACATCTAGTAGAGAAAATGCAGAATCTTTCATTTTAAATTGATCGTAAGTTTCTCTAAATCCGGTGTTGTTTTTTATTTTGGTTTTTTCTTCAGAAATTGTTCTAAGAAAATTATCTTTTAATGTTTGTGATTTAATGCTAGCTGTTTGGGCAAAGCTTAATGAAACTTGTTCAAACATTGTGGAAGAATTATTGTCTTGCAAGCCTAATAATTCCGTGTGATTATTTGAATCATCCAAGCTGTATCTTGTAACATGTTTTTGGGGTTTTCTTATATTTTTCCTAGAATTTTTTGTACCCTTAGGCCCATTTTTAATTTGGCTAGATGCTATTTGCCTTGTTGGTGTGACTTCTTTTGTTGATTTTGCATTTTTTCCACTTTCTGTGGGCGGACTTGCTGAATTTGTTTTGGGCCTACTTGCTGAATTTGTCGAATTTGCTAGACTTGTTGAGCTTGCTCCGGGTAGACTTTTGGGATTTTCTTTGATTGAGCTTGTGCTAGAATATGGAATTTGAAATTCTAGGTCTTTCGCCGGTTGCGATTGTTTTTGTAGCGCTACCGCTTTAGCAGCGCTTGATTTATTTTGTGCAGCATTTGAGCTTGTGTCAATTATTATTTCTTGATCATCTGTTGTATTTTTGAGAAGTTCTTTTACTTTATTTTCATTCTCTTCGTTTAGCCCAGCATTGATTGTACAAGAAGATAAAAACAAGGTCGCAATGAACCTTAAGTATATTAATGATTTAACCTTCAAGATATTATTCCTTGATTCCTTTTTAATGAATTTTAATAATCAAAATTAATTAAAATTTAAAATTAATTACTAATTAATAAAAATTTAATTCAAATTGTAAAATAATCAATAAATATAAAAAATATAAATAAAAAAAGAGCAAAGATTTTTACTCTTTTTTGTTGGATGCTTATAAGTTTTCTTGCAATTCTCTTCCAATCTCTATCATTAAGTCATAAATCCCATTTGAGTCCGGCTTTAATGTATTCTCATAGGTTGTTTTCAAATAAGTTTCTAATTCTTTAGCGTTGTTTTGAAGATTTTTATTATCGTTGTAGGTGATAATAATCTTGTCTATATTTTTGATCCACTGTTGTCGCATTTCCAGAATTTTATTGATTTTATTTTTTACATCTTTTAGTTTTTCTTTGCTTTTAAAATCAATAAGATCATCTTTTCTGTTGTTTATGTCAAAAATAGCAATTTCTAGTGGATTTTGGATAAAAATTGATCCTCTGTCGATTATTGACTGAATTAAATCTACAATTGGACTATTTTGTGTTATGGGACTAAAGCTTACAAAGTAATTCTTTTGTAATATAGCTTTATAGAAAATTTCCATTAAGTTTGTAATTCTTGTTTTATTGTACTCAAGAGATGAATAAAACTGTCTTCTGTAATCCCGGCTAAGTTCATCGTTTTTTTTAATAAAATAAAAAATGTTTTTTGTTTGATTGAAGTCCAATTCTTCTTCTTTTTTGTCGCTTTCTATTTTTTCTACTACGGGTTTTATTATTTTTTCTATTTTCTCGACAAGTTCTTGTTTTGAACCAATTAAATTACATGAACACAAAAGCAGTGTTATTATTGTTAGCTTGTCAAATGCCAATTTGTATTTTTTCACAATATTCTCCTTTTATAAAAATGAATCTTAAATTGTTTTATTCTAAATAAATACAAAAATAAAAATTGTTAGCCTAGCATATTTAATTTTGACCCCTAGGTATTGGGACAGGTATTGGTAGAGTTGGCAAATTGTAATGATTTAATATTTCTTTTATTTTTCCAGTTGCAGTTTTTGTGTCATATTTTTCCTGCTTGATTTCATGTCTAATGTGTTCTGCTAGATTGTTAGCATCCTCTTTGATTTTTTCTAAATTTTCATTGTAGTTAAGAATAATCTGATCTACTTTTTTGATCCAATTTTGCTGTATTTCAAAAAGTTCTTTTATCAAAGTCTCAAGAGTTTTTAAGTTTTCTTTTCCCAGCTTTTTTAATTCATCTGTGTCTTGAGGTATTTTTAAAATCGCATCCTCAATGTTTTTTTGAATGCCAAAATGTCCCATTTCAACAATCTCTTCAATTAGTCGGTGATGGCGGTGTTCTTTGTAAAGTTGTGTTAGTATTTTGCCAAAGTTTACAATTCTTGCTGTATTGTAATTCAAAGAAGAATAAAATAATCGCCTTTCATCTTTTTTTGAGTCTGAGTTGAGTTTCGCAAGTTTAAGGCTAGTTGTATCTGTGTTAAAGACTGAATATTTCATTCCAAACTGATCAGTGTCTTCGGGTTTATCTTTATCTTCTTCTATTTTTTCTTTAAATTCTTTTATTTTTGTTGATATTCTTTCGGTTATTGTTCCTTGAAATAAACTGCAAGAGCACAAAAGAAGCGCTGTAATGACAATATTTTTTAATATTAGGTCATTTTTTCCCAAAATATTCTCCTTTTAAAAATGTAATAATGTGCAGTACAAAATAATTTTTAGTACATATTACAAATGTATCTCAAATTATAAAAGTTTAAATTTAAACTTTTATAAAATTTAAAAGTTATTAAAAGATATTAAAGTCATTGTTGTGTTGTTTTATTGTTGCATTGAGCTTGGAGTTAGATTAAATGAGTTGAGTATAAAAAAAAAGAGAAGTTAATTCTTCTCTTTTTCAAAATTTCAAGTGCAACCTATTAATTTTAAAAATTAATAGGAATTTTAAGATTCAAATAAAGACTTGAAATTTTTGTAATGTTTATTCATATGTTGTGCTAGTTTTTCATTGGTTTTAATGTTGCAGCAATTTTGGCCGTAGTAGTGTTCAATATTTTTGTTTAGGCTTATTAGAAATGCTTGTTTTGGTCTTAACAACCCATATTCTGTATACGTTACTCCTGAAATATTGTCATCAGGAGTAACTTTAAAAGTTTCTAGGAAATCAAATTGCGTATTGGCAATGTTATTTATTTGCATCATATTCTTTTTTCTCTATCTTCAAGGATCTTTCCAATTTGTGAGCTTCTTGGTATGATCTCAAATTTTTAGCTTCTCGATGTAAAAATCTGTATTTTCGAGATTCTTGACTTGGAGATTTTGGCCTTGAAGAATTTTTGAGACTTTGAGATTCTTGATCTTGAGGTTCTTTGCTTCGAGATTCTTTACCTTGATCTGTAGAGTCTTGATCTGTAGAGTCTTGATTTGTAGAGTCTTGATTTGTAGAGTCTTGATCTTTAGAGCTTTGATCTTTAGAGCTTTGATCTTTAGAGCTTTGATCTTTAGAGTCTTGACCTTTAGAGTCTTGACTTGCAGTTTCTATGCCTTTAGATTCTGAGCTTGAAGGTTCGCTATCTATAGATCTTTGATCTGTAGGGTCTTGATCTTGAGGGCCTTTATCTATGTTTTGATCTGTAGGTCCTTTATCTTTAGAGCCTTGATCTGTAGAGCCTTGATCTGTAGAGCCTTGATTTGAATGATTTTTAAGACCTTGAGATTCTTGACTTAAAGATTCTTGATCTTGAGATTTTGGACTTGAAGATTTTTGATCCTGAGATTCTGAGTTTGAAGTTTTTCTATCTATAGAGTCTTGACTTGCAGTTTCTATGCCTTTAGATTCTGAGTTTAAAGTTTCGTTGTCTTGAGCTTCTTTGCCTTTAGATTCTGAGCTTAAAGTTTCTCTATCCGCAGAGTCTTGACCTGCAGTTTCTTTGCCTTTAGATTCTGAGCTTGAATAATTTTTGAGACCTTGAGATTCTTGATCTTTAGATTCTTTGTCTTTAGATTCTTTGTCTTTAGATTCTGGACTTGAAGATTCTGGACTTGAAGATTCTGGACTTGAAGATTCTGGACTTGAAGATTTTGGATCTTTAGATTTTGGATCTTTAGATTTTGGATTTAAAGCTTCCTGATTTTTAGATTTATTCTTTGAAGCTCCCTGTTCTTTAGATTCTTGGTTTGTATTTTTGGTGTTTCTAGATTTAGTTCCAAAATTTTTTTTATTTTCTTTTAAATTTTTATGGCCTTTTAATTTTGGATCCGCCCTATTAACATCACATGAGATGCAGATTAAAGCTAATATTGCTGTAATAATATTAAGCTTAATTGTGTTTAGTTTAGTTTTTTTCAAAATACTCTCCTTCTAAAATTAGAATCAATATTTATTAATTCTAGTACAAAAAAATAATATAACAACATTATTCTATTTGTCAAATAATATTATTTTTATTTGATATTAAAGATTAAATATCTATTGTACGGTTATTGCTGGTTTTAGCTTAAATTTGGATTGAATGAGTCTAAAAAAAAAGAGAAGTTAATTCTTCTCTTTTTTAAAATTTCAAGTGCAACGTATTAAATTTTTTTGTATTAATAGCTAGAGTAAAAATCCTTTGGTAAAGCATGAAAAGACCTAAATAAAGAATAAAAATGCTTTAATAAAGAATTAAAGTTTGTGTAATATTCATAGATATTAATTGCTAGTTTTTCATTATTAGTTTTAATGTTTTCCTTATTTTGATTGTAAGCCTCAATAGTTTCGTTTAAATTTTTTGCAAACTTTTCTTTTATATTTAAAGCAAGTTCTGTTTTCTGTAGTAGTAATTTGTGTTTTTCAGGGGGAAGAGGGGCCTCCAATTCAAGGTGGTTTATTGATTCTAAACAGTTAGCTAGGTCTAATTGAATTTCTGTTGATATATAATAAAGGAATAGTTCAACTACCTTTCTGTATAGGGGAGTTTCTATAAGTTTTTCAAGAATTTCTTTTAATGTCTCTATTTTATTTGTGTCGTAATTTAAAGATGAATAAATTACTCTTTTTAGGCTTATTCGTACATCGTCTGAAATCCTGTCATAAGCAGATAGATTAAAAGTTTCTAGGAAATCAAATTGAGTTTTAGCAATATTGGCGGCTATTTGTTTATCTTCTTGGTTTTTTTCTGCTTCTAGGAGCTCCCCAAATTTTTTTAATTTTGAGAGCACCTCATCTTCTTGAGATTTTTGATCTTGAGATTCTAATTTTAAAGTTTCTTTGTCTTTGTCTTGAGATTCTGAGCTTGAATAATTTATGAGACCTTGAGAGTCTGGACTTAAAGATTTCTGATCTTTAGATTTATTATTTGAAGCTTCCTGTTCTTTAGATTCTTGGTTTGTATTTTTGATGTTTATAGATTTATTTCCAAAATTTTGGGTGCTTTCTTTTAAATCGGTATGACTTTTTACTTTGGGAGTAGTTTTATTAACATCACATGAGATGCAGATTAAAGCTAATATTGCTGTAATAATATTAAGCTTATTAATTGTATTTAGTTTAGTTTTTTTCAAAATATTCTCCTTTTAAAATTAGAATCAATAAAAATTGATTCTAGTACAAAAAAATAATATAACAACATTATTCTATTTGTCAAATAATATTATTTTTATTTGACATTAAAGATTAAATATCTATTGTGCGGTTATTGCTGGTTTTAGCTTAAATTTGGATTGAATGAGTCTAAAAAAAAAGAGAAGAATTAACTTCTCTTTTTTAAAATATCAAGTGCAATGTATTAAATTTTTCTGTATTAATATCTAGAATGAACATCATTTGGCAAAGCATAAAAAGACTTAAATAAATCACGAAAAGACTGCAATAAAGAATTAAAGTCTGTATAATATTTTTCTAGATGACTTGCTAGTTGTTCATTATCGGTTTTAATGTTTTCCTTATTTTGATTGTAAGCCTCAATAGTTTCGTTTAAATTTTTTGCAAACGCTTTTTTTAGATTTAAAGCAAGTTCTGTTTTCTGTAGTAGCAATTTGATTTTTTTAGGAGCAAGAGATCTCAATTCAAGGCTTATCGGTGATAAACAGACTTCTAGGTCTAATTGAATTTCCATTGCTATATGATAAAGAAATAGTTTAACTATCTCTTTGTGTTGGGGAGTTTCTAGAAGTTTTTCAAGAATTTCTTTTAATGTCCCTATTTTATTTGTGTCGTAATTTAAAGATGAGTAAATTATTCTTTTTAGTTTTTTTACCATACTACTTATTGGAGTAGTGCCGTAAGGAGTTAGTTTAAAAGTTTCTAGGAAATCATATTGAGTATTAGCAATATTGGCTATTTGTGTATCTTCTTGGTTTGTTTCTGCTTCTAGGATCTCCCCAATTTTTTCTAATTTTGAGACCTCATCTCCTTGAGATTCTTGGTTTGAAGTTTCTTGACCTTGAGAGTCTAGATCTGTAGAGCCTTGTATAGAGCCTTGATGATCTGTAGAACCTTGAACTGTAGAGCCTTGAACTGTAGAACCTTGAACTGTAGAGCCTTGAACTGTAGAACCTTGAACTGTAGACTCTGGTTTTAAAGTTTCTTTATCTTGAGAGCCTTGATGATCTGTAGAGTCTTGATCTTCAGAATCTTGAGCTTTTGAGCCTAGATCTGTAGAGTCTTGATCTTCAGAGCCTGGATCTTTAGAGTCTTGACTTGCAGTTTCTGTGCCTTTAGATTCTGAGCTTGAAGGTTCGCTATCTGTAGATCTTTGATCTGTAGGGTCTTGATCTTGAGGGCCTTTATCTATGTTTTGATCTGTAGGTCCTTTATCTTTAGAGTTTAGAAGATCTGTAGAGTCTTGATTTTTAGAGCCTTGATGATCTGTAGATCCTTTATCTGTAGAACCTAGATCTTGAGAGTCTTGAGCTTTAGAGTTTTGAGCTTGAGAGTCTTGAGCTTTAGATTCTGAGTTTGAAGTTTTTTTATCTTGAGATTCTTTGCCTGGAGATTTTAGATTTGGAGATTCTTGATCCTTAGATTTTGGACTTGAAGATTTCTGATCTTTAGATTCTTGATCTTTAGATTTTGGACTTGAAGATTTCTGATCTTTAGATTCTTGGTTTGTATTTTTGATGTTTCTAGATTTAGTTCCAAAATTTTTTTTATTTTCTTTTAAATTTTTATGGCCTTTTAATTTTGGATCCGCCCTATTAACATCACATGAGATGCAGATTAAAGCTAATATTGCTGTAATAATATTAAGCTTAATTGTGTTTAGTTTAGTTTTTTTCAAAATATTCTCCTTCTAAAATTAGAATCAATATTTATTAATTCTAGTACAAAAAAATAATATAACAATATTATTTTGATTGTCAAATAATATTGTTTTTATTTGATACTAAAAGATTGAATTTCTATTGTGTGTTGTTGTTTTAGCTTGATTTAGATTAAATGAATAAAAAAAAAGAGAGGAATTAACTTCTCTTTTGAAAATTTCAAGTGCAGCGTATTATTTTTTAATGTAGATTAAAGGAGCTTTAAAGTAGTAGTGTCTTTGAAATATTTATTCATATAGTTTGCCAGGCTTTCTTCACTATTTTTAATGTTTTCCTTATTTTGATTGTAATCTTCAATAGTTTCGTTTAAAGTTTTTGCAAACCTTTGTTTTAGTCTTGACTCATATTCTGTGAGCATTAGTAGCGTACTGGATTGGTCTCGGTCTAGAGTGTGTAAATCATTTTTTATTGATTCTAAACGACTCTCTAGTAGAGATTGAATACGCCATGTTAAGGTAGTAAGGAACCCGAACATCAAACCTAGATTTTTGGGATTTTTGTTAAGTTTTTCAATAATTTCTTTTAATACTGTTATTTTTTGTATGTCATAATTTACAGCTGAATAAATCATGCGTTTCATTTTCAGTTCTTCTTCTTCAACAGGCTTGTAGTTGTCGATTTTTAAAGTGCTTAAAAAATCATGTTCCGTGTTAGCCATTTTAGCTATTTGTATATCTTCTTGTTTTTTTTGAGCTTCCAAGGTTTTGCCAAATTGTTTTAATTTTAAGATGATGGAATCTCTAGGTTCTAGACCTCGAGGCTTTTGATCTTGAGACTCTTGATCTTGAGGTTTTTGATCTTGAGACTTTTGATCTTGAGACTTTTGATCTTGAGACTTTTGATCTTGAGATTTGTTGTTTAAAATTTTTGCATTTTCTTTTGAATCAGTATGGTTTTTTAGCTGAGGATCAATTTTATTAACATCGCATGAGATGAAGGTTAGAGTTAATATTGTTGTAATAATATTGAGCTTAATTATGTTAAGGTTTTTGTTTTTCAAAATACTCTCCTTATAAAATTAGAATCATTATTTATTAAGTATATTACAAAAAAATAATATAACAATATTATTTTGATTGTCAAATAATATTGTTTTTTGCTTTGGTTAAAGGGGCTTTAAAGTAGTAGTGTCTTTGAAATATTCATTCATATGGCTTGCTAGTTTCGCGGCATCGGTTTTAATGTTTTGATGATTTTGATTGTAAGCTTCAATAGTTTCGTTTAAAGCTTTTACAAACCTTTGTTTTTCTTTTAATTGATATTCTGTTTGGATTAATAGCCATCTGGAGTTTTCTTGATTTAGGGTGCTTAATTCATTTTCTATTGAGTCTAGGTTACTGTCCAGGTGGAATTGAATGCTCCATGATGTGTGATTAATAAACCTTTCAGCTATATTTTTGTGTTGATCATTTTTAATAAGTTTTTCAAGAATTTCTTTTAATGTTGCTATTTTTGAAGTGTCGTAATTTAAGGATGAATAAATTATTCTTTTTATTAGCAATTGCTTATCTTTTGAAATAGAGTCTTGGGGGTTGATTTTAAAAGTATCTAGGAAATCAAATTGTGCATTAATGTTGGCTATTTGAGTATGTTCTTTTTCTTTTTGGGCTTTCATGCTTTTACCGATTGTTTTTAGTTTCAATACTATTGGGTCTTGAGATTTTTGACTTGAAGATTTTGAGTCTTGAGATTTTTGACTTGAAGATTTTGAGTCTTGAGGTTTATTTTGTAAATTTTTTGCAGTTTCTTTTGGATTGATTTGCCTTTTTAGCTGAGGATCAATTTTATTAGCATCACATGAGATGCAAGTTAGAGTTAATATTGTTGTAATAATATTGAGCTTAATTATATTAAGTTTATTTTTTGTCAAAATACTCTCCTTTTAAATTAAAATCAATATTTATTAATTCTAATTTAAAACAATACTACAACTATATTGTTTTAAATGTCAAATAATATTAGTTTTATTTGATATTTAAATATTATATTAAGTGATTAATTTCATTGCGCAGTCATTGTTGTTTTTAGTTTGGATTTAAATCCCATGAGTTTAAAAAAAAAAGAGAAGAATTAACTTCTCTTTTTCAAAAAAAAATGTCAAGTGCAATGTATTATTTTTTTACTAGATTAAATAAATGTTAGTTGTGAGGCATTTTAGGGAAAAAAGTTTCGAAATTTTTATTTATGTAGTTTGCAAGTTTCGCATCATCAGTTTTAATGCCTTGCTGATCTTGACTGTAAGCCTCGATAGTTTCATTTAAAGTTTTTGCAAACCTTTGCGTTTTTTTTAGATCCTCTTTTGCGAAGGTTAGAATAAGATTGAATTCTTTTGGTTCTAGAGCGTTTAATTCTTTAGTTTTTATTGATTGTAAATTTTTGTTTAGTTCAAGTTCAATACCCATTGCTGCGTAATAAAGCAATTTTCTAACTATTTCTTTGTGTTGATCATTTTTAATAAGTTTTTCAAGAATTTCTTTTAATATTGCTATTTTTGAAGTTTCGTAGTTTAAGGATGAGTACATTATTCTTTTTATTTTCATTTGATCATCTTCAGAAATATTATCGTGGGAATCGATTTTAAAAGTAGCTAGGAAATCAAGGTTTTGACTAGCAATTTTAGGTATTTGCGTGTTTTCTTGCTCTTTTTGAATTTCCAAGATCTTACCAATTGTTGTTAATTGGGTTGTGGGATCTTTAGATTCTAAATCTTTATATAAAGCTTCTAGAATTTGCGATTCATTTGTTAAATTTTGGGTATTTTCCTTTGAATCGGTGTGGCCTTGTAGTTGGGGATCAGTTTTATTAATCCCGCATGAGATGCAAATTAAGCTTAATATCATTGCAACAATATTAAGCTTAATTGTGTTTGGGTTATTTTTTTTCAAAATATTCTCCTTTTTAAAATTAGAATTATTATTTATTTATTCTAGTATAAAAAAATAATATATTAAATTTCTATTGCACTGCAAGGATTTTGTGTTAATTTTTAGCATTTTAATCCCCCTTAATACCCCCTATTAATTAGTAGTGTGTGTGGTCACAACAGGCTTTAAGTAATGTTTGAATATCTTTTAAAATATTCATGCTTTCATTTGGGTTTAATTTATTTTCATAGCCGACTCTTATTATTTCGCTCAGAATGATTCCATTGGTTTTGACCCCCGCTGTATTGTTGTCATATTCTCCAATAATGTTTTCTACAGTTGTTATCCATACATTTCGCTCTTGTATTAGTTTTTCAAAGTTTTCTTGAATATCTTTTACTGTTTTTGTTCTAAAATTAAACATTAGACGTCTGAGCTCAGTTTTGGTTAAAAGATTGACTGTTTTTTCAAATGATTCTTGAATTTTAAACCCTGTCCAAAAAATTGAGCTAATAAGACTGTAATGGTTACCATTTGAGCTTGATGCTTGTGCAAGTATTTTACCCAATTTTTTGATTTTATTTTCATCATAATTAAGAGATGAATAAAATAATCTTCTAAACAGATTTTTTGTTAACATTGAATCAATGATAATATCTTGATTTTCTGGGATTGTGGTTTTGTTTATTCCGAATTGATCAATAGGTTCAATTTTTTGAATATCCTTATTTATTTTTTGAGTGAATATTTCTATATCTGGTTCTATTTTATTGATTAATTTTTCATTTTCATTTAACTCTTGTTTTATTTTTTCAATAACAGCTTCTTTTTCATTTTTTAATAACTGGTTTTGTTTTAAGCTGTGAAAATATTCAGCTTGAGTATTTTCATGTTTAAAATGTTTAAGATTTTCTGAGATCTTTATACTAGATTTTTCAATCTCAATGGGGTTTGATTGCAATTCAATTGCTTTCGCGTTGTTTGATTTAGAATAAAAAGAACATGAGAAGAGCAAAGTTATTTTAAGTAGCTTTAATATCTTGCAAATTCTTTTTCTTTTCAAGAAAAAATCCTTTAAAAAAATTTAATGATTAATTAGTATTATTTGGCAAGCTCAATATTTACAATTTCTAATATAAATATATTTCAATTTACTTAATTTTCAATGTTTGTTTTTCATATTTGAAATAAAAGATAATAAATAAATTAATTAATTATTTAAAATATTTTTTTTAAAAAAAGTATTAAAATGTTTTGTTTGATTTTAAAATTTGTCCGCAGTGCAATTAATATTGACGCTTGTGTTTTGCTCAATAATTTTATTAATTTCAAAAATTTTTGCTACGAGCCTTGTTTTTGGCAACGATTGCATTATATTTTTCATGTGTTATTTTATAATAATAAGTTTAAACATTATAAAATAACACCGTTCTCCCCATTTTAATACTGAATTTGAGTTTTATAGCCCCTATTGAGAGCCTTTTTAAAAAAGAATGTTTTTAATTAAAAAAGTTAATTATTTATATTTATACAAATATGTATTGATTCTAATTTAATTATGTTCTAAAATATAAAGAATAAAATAGTTTAATTAAGGAGAATTAATAATGACTAAAGTATTTAGTAATTTAATAATTAATGGATTGTTGTTTGGACTTGTAAATTTAAATATGTTTGCAGATTCTAACAATGTAAGTATTCTTCAATCTAAGTCTAACGTTTTAGAACAACCAGATAAAAAAGATGACAAGAAATCCGATCAAAAAGATCAGGTTAATCAGGCTCTAGATCATATTAGTAGGGTGACAGAAGATGTTTCTAATAAATTAGAAGAAGTTAGAGAATCATCTCTTGAGTTAGTAGAATCAAATGATGCTGGTGTAGTGAAAAAATTTGTAGGCTCAATGTCTTTAATCTCAGATGTTGCTGAGGGAGCTGTTATTGCATCACAAGAAGCAACAATTGTGGCAAAGTTTTCAGGAATGGTTGCTGAGGATGCAAATAAAGTTGTTGAAATGTCTAAGAAGGCTGTTCAAGAGACCCAAAAAGCTGTTTCTGCTGCAGGTGAAGCAATGCTTGTAATAGAGAAGCAAATAATGTCAAATAAATCCCCAAATAATAAAGAATTGGAATTAACAAAAGAAGAATTTGCAAAAGTGGAACAAGTTAAAGAAACTCTAATGGCTTCTGAAAGAGCTTTAGACGAAACAGCTCAAGAGGCTCAAAAAGTTCTCAAAATTGTTAATGATTTAAAGCCATCAAATGAAAATCAAGCAGTAGCAAAAAAAGATGTTGCAAAGGCTATTTCTAATGTTATTAAAGTAGCTCAAGGTGCAAGAGATTTTACAAAAGTAATGACTATTTCTTTATATATGAAATAGTTTGATTATACAGATTTATAAATGATTAGAGGGTAAAGTAAGTTTGGGGGCTAATATTATTAGCCCCCAAACTGTTTTCATTTTCATTTTGTTAAGATCAATATTATCCCCATTAATGATGTTATTATGATATAATTACTTGTACTCTAAAAGGGTTAATAAATTTGCTTTAAGGAGTATTGGTTTTTGATTAAAGAATATAAAATTTTGGATAATGGGTTTTTAAAGCTTATTGATTTTATGGGAGATGATAAGCGAATAGTTGAGTCTGCAAGGATTTCTTATCGAGGTGGTAGTGCTAAAAGAAAAGATGAGGAACTTGTTGACTACTTGATAAGAAATGGACATACAAGTCCATTTGAGCAGGTGGTTTTTACATTTCATGTTAAGGCTCCAATATTTATTGCAAGGCAATGGATGAGGCACAGAACCGCAAGAATTAATGAAGTTTCTGGATGCTATAGCTTGGCAAGAGAAGAATTTTATTTGCCCTTAGAAGAGGATTTAAAGTGTCAAAATTCTAGTAATAATAAATCTAAAAAAGGGTTAAATTCTTTGGAAAAAAGTTTATTAGAGAGAATAAAACATCATCAAAAACATTCTTATGAGCTTTATCAAGATATGCTCAATGCTAGTATTTCAAAAGAACTTTCAAGAATAGTTTTGCCTTTAAGTTTGTATACCGAGTGGTATTGGCAAATTGATTTAAGCAATCTTTTCCATTTTATTAAATTGCGATTAGCTTTAGATGTCCCAAAAGAAATTAAAGAGAATTCGCCAAAAGAAATGCAAGAATATGCTAAGGCATTGATGAGCATAGTAAAAGAAATTGTTCCCATTTCTTTTAACAGTTTTGAAAATCATTTTTTAAAAGGAAAGAGATTTTCTTGCGAAGAGATCATTGCAATTGCTAATGCCTTGGATTTAAATAAGCTTAGTATGGATGCTGAAAAATTGAACTTGTTGAAAGATAAGCTGGGAATTGATTGATTATAAAGTATTCGGTATTTTAATTTATTAGGCTAAATTTTAAAGAGAAAGTATGAATAAATTATTATACTAATCAATTTATACTT